>JBDSSV010000418.1:0-8174 GCA_039928535.1 Burkholderiales bacterium | reverse complement strand
CAAGCGCGACATAAAAATTGCCGACCTTCAGCTCGAACAGGCCCGGCAGTAATTGCGCATAGTCGATTTCGGCGCTGTGCGTCGAATCGCGGTCACCCCCGGGACAGGTGTGCACGCCCAACAGGCTGCGCTCCTTGTCGTTGAAGCGCGCCAGTGCGAGGTTGTTGAGGTCGATGAAACTGTTCAGCAGATTGCCGGTGGGATCGATCTTGACTGCGAGCCTTCCTTCGGTGAAATCGATCTGCACTTTGTGCGCGCCTTTCTGCAGGCAGCGCCGGATCTCGGTTTCGTGTTCCCTTAGCAGGTCATCGATGAATTCTTCGCGCGTATAGCCTGGCAGACCGTCGGCCGGATACATCAGGCTCAAAGCCGATGGCGAGATCACCGCCTGCTTAACCGGCACCGTCGCATAGCGCATTGCGACATCCAGATAGCTGTCGGCATAGCGTTTGTAGCGGAACGGGCCGCTGGTCAGGCGCGGCATGCGGCGCACATGGCCCGCGGCAAACGGGATCTGGAAGCCATCGGGCGCCGTGTTGGCAAGGCCATGCACGCAATACGTCCAGAAGTTATGGTATTTGCGCTGCTCGCCGTCCGTAATGACAGGTGAGCCCGTCGCTTCGAAGCGCTTGATGGTGTCGCGCGTGGCCTCTTCGTACAAAGGCCCGAGGGCGGGATCCTCGTTGTTGCCCGTCTTCGCAATTGCTTCGATTAATTCAAGCGGGCGCGGAATGCTGCCGATGGGTTCGGTGGGTATGATCATGGCATCGTCCTTCGGAAGCATGAATCATAGCGCAAAAACTGTGCTTTTTATGTAGGAAAAATCCGACGCCGCGCCAGCAAATCATTTATTCCACATGCGGCGCATCGCCGCTTGCAGATCGACACGTGGCGCACCGCATTCTGCAGCAATGTCCGGCGGTTGTGCAGCCGGCGCCTGCACTTCGAAGTCGCCGCTGTCCTGCGCGACGAGAAAGCGGCTCCGCGGCGCGTAAACGTGGCGGTCGGCGCCGGCGCGCTGGCCGTGCATATAGAAACGCAGCGGCTGCATCAGCACGAGTTCGTCGCGCGCGCGCGTCATCGCGACATAGAGCAGGCGGCGTTCTTCCTCGATTTCTTCAGGCGTCTGCGTCGCGAGGTCGGACGGAATACAGCCGTCGACGACCTTGAGCACATAGACAGCACGCCATTCCTGTCCTTTGGCCGAATGTATCGTCGACAGAATCAGCCAATCCTCATCCTTGAGCGGCGGCCCCGCTTCGGCACCGACCGCGTCAGGCGGGTCGAGTGCCAGGTCCGTCAGAAAGGCCGCGCGCGATGGATGCTGCGCGGCGATACGCTCGATCTGGTCGAGATCGCCATAGCGTGTATGCGCGTTTGCATAGCGCAGCGCGAGCAGCGGGTCGTACCACAGGCGCAAGCGCTCGATCTCCGCCTTCCATTCACGGCAGCCGGCCAGCTCGTTCATCAATGGCAGCAATGCCGTCCATTGATCGCGCGCTGCCGGCGGCGGCACAAATGCGGCCAGCGCCGCGAATCCACGCTTGCTGCCATCCATGAGCGCAGTGGCACGGCGCGCAAGCGCCGAGCCTATTCCCGGCAGCAACTGCAGCACGCGCAACCCGGCCACTTTGTCCGCCGGATTTTCCGCCCAGCGCAGGATCGCCAGCACGTCCTTGATGTGGGCGGCTTCGAGAAATTTGAGTCCGCCGAATTTGACGAACGGAATATTGCGGCGCGCGAGCTCGATCTCGAGCTGGCTCGAGTGGTGCGACGTGCGCATCAGCACGGCCTGTTCATGCAGGTGCATGCCGGCCTCGCGGTTCGCCAGCACGCGTGCGACGACGAACTCGACCTGTGCCGACTCGTCGGCGATCATCGCCAGCACCGGCTTGCCGCCGCCGCTGCGTTTGGAGAACAGCGTTTTGGCGAAGCCCTCGGTGGCGTGGCGGATGACGCCGTTGCACGCGGCGAGTATCGGCTGCGTCGAACGATAGTTCTGCTCGAGTTTGGTCGTCATCGCCGGCGGCTCGAACAGCGCCGGAAAATCCAGAATGTTGCGCACCGTCGCCGAGCGGAACGAATAGATGGACTGCGCATCGTCGCCGACGACGGTCAACCCCATGCCGTCGGGCTTGAGGCCGAGCAGGATGGCTGCCTGCAAAGCGTTGGTGTCCTGGTATTCATCGACCAGCACATGATCGAAACGCCGCGCGACCATCTGCGCGATGTCGGGAATTTCCATCATCTTCGCCCAGTACAGCAGAAGATCGTCGTAGTCGAGCACGCCCTGCGCCTGCTTGGCGTCCACATAGGCCGCGAATAATTTCATCAATGCATCTTCCCATTCGCTGCACCATGGAAACGCGCGCGCCAGGATTTGCCGCAACGGTGCTTGCGCGTTCACCGTGTAGCTGTATATCGCAAGGCAGGTCGACTTGCGCGGAAACCGGTTTCTGCTCGCGGCCAGCCCGCGCTCGTCGCGCACGAGGTCCATGAGGTCTGCCGCGTCGCCGCGATCGAGTATCGTGAAAGACGGATCGAGACCGATAGACTCCGCGTGCATGCGCAGCAGGCGTGCGCCGATCGCGTGAAACGTGCCGGACCATTCGAAGGTCGCGGCCGGCACGCTCACGCGGCCGCTGAATGCACGCGCGCAGATATGTTCGACGCGCCGCGTCATCTCCGCCGCCATGCGCCGTGCGAACGTCATGAGCAGAATGCGCCGCGGATCGGCGCCGTTCAGCACGAGGTGGGCGACGCGGTGCGTCAGCGTTTTGGTCTTGCCGGTCCCGGCGCCGGCGATGATCAGCAGCGGCGGCGTGCTGGTAACGCGTTCTTGCTGAGAGATGCCGTACGTCGCCGCCACCTGTTGCGCCGTGTTGAGCTCCGCAAGATGCGGCTGCGGTCCGGCACTTGCGAGAGTGTCCATGGCTAATCCTGCGCGATGACGGGGTCGGGCCCGGCGTGCGTAGCAAGGTGATGCGATAAATGCACGATGCGTTTGCGCGGCAGGCGCGCCAGCGTGCGCGCGAGGAACGCGAATGTGTCTTCATCGAATTCAGCGCGGCGGGTTTCCAGCACCTGGTGAATTTCATGTTCGCTTTGCGCGGTCCCCACATAGCGCCAGTCGTCGACGATGTGCAGGTCGGCGCGCTCCCGGATGCCGACCGGCCCGTCGTACGGCCATGGTGCGACGCGCAGCGCGCGCAAGGCGACGACTGCTTTCGTAAAATGCGCGAGGCGCGCCCGCTTGGCGCCGCATGCGGACATGCCGTTGAGCTCGCAGCCGGTGCAGGCATCTGTCGCCGGCGCGCGAATGCCGAGCAATGCATGGCACAGATGCGCGCGCGTGGCTAGACGCAGCAGTGCATTGCGCGCTTTGCGCTCCGAAGCGTAAATCCCGTACGCTTCGCCGTCACCGCAGCGCCCGGCCAGTTCCACGAGTTCCACGCAGGGATAGCGGGCCGGCAGCAACCGCCACGAGCACACAGCCCGCGCGGTGCGCTGGTGCCGCGCGGGCGCGAGCGCGCCGGCCAGCGCTGTGAACTGCAGATGGGTGCCGATGGCGCCGCGCGTCATGCGCCACGTAATGTTCGTGATGCGGTGCGACATGACCAGCGCTTTGCCTGACATGCGGTCGAGGCGAAAATAATTAATCAGATGCAGCTTCAGGTTGGACGCCTTGCCGACATGCAGCACCGTATTGTCTTCGCCGTGCAGCACGTAGACGCCGGGCGCTTCCGGCAGACGATCGATCAGCGACGGATCGAGATGCGGCGGCAGCACCGGCCCGGCCAGCAGCGTGGCGATGACGGCTGCGAGTTGCGCGGGCGGATGCCCGGCGCGCATCAATTGCCAAAACTGCCACACGAGCCGCGCGTCGGGCAGGGCGCGATGGCGCACCTCGGCGTACAGGCCATGCCTTTGCATCAGCGTATCGAGATCGTGGCCGGCCAGCGCCGGATACAATTTGCGCGACAGCATCAAGGAGCAGACAACCGGCGGCTGAAACTCAATGCCGACGCGCTCGAACCCGGCACGCAGAAAACCGCAGTCGAAGCGCGCGTTGTGCGCGATGAAAAGCCGGCCGGCGAGGCGGGCGGCCAGCGCCGAAGCGATGTCCGCGAAGCGCGGCGCGTCCGCGACGGCCGCGGGCGTGATGCCGTTGAACCGGCGCGAACGTTCCGCTATGCGCGTGCCCGGATTGACGAGCGTGGTCCATTCTTCGATCGCGTCGTCGTCGACGGTGATGACGCCGATTTCGGTGATGCGGTCGGCACGCGGCGACAGCCCCGAGGTTTCGAGATCGACAAATGCGAGGCGCTGCGAAGGTGGCATGGAGACCGGTTGACGTGTAGAATGTTTGTTCGTTATTATCGAATAAACATTCTTGCCTGTCTATCATGCCTCGACTGCCCGTGTCGGATGACGAATACCTGAGCAAGCTGCAGGATTACTACGCGCGCCATCAGGTTTTCCCCTCGTATGCGGCCATCGGCAGGATCGTCGGCCTCAAGTCGACGAGTTCGGTGTTCGCGTTCGTCGCGCGCCTGAAAACCGAACGCTATCTGGAGTCGCAAGACCGCCGGTTGCGGCCGGGTGCCAAATTTTTCGAGCGGCCGCTGGTGCAAAGCCGCGTGGCCGCCGGCTTACCGTCAATGGCTTTTGATGCGCCGGCCGAAGGTCTCGCGATCGACGCGCATCTCGTCAGACGGCCGTCGCGGACGTTTCTAATAACGGTCAAAGGCGATTCAATGCTCGACGCCGGACTGCTGCCCGGTGACACTATCGTGGTCGAGCGCGAGCATGCGGCGAACGACGGCGATATCGTGGTCGCGGTGGTCGATGGCGCTTATACGGTGAAGCGGCTGGTGCGCGAAAACCGCAAGTTCGTGTTGAAGCCCGAGAACAAGGGGTATCCGGTACTGCGTCCCGATCCACTCGAAATCATCGGCGTCGTCGTCGGCAGTTTCCGTAAATATTGAGCGGCGTCCGTGGCAACCCGGCCGATTGAATTGTATGCGCGCGAGGTTTGCTCATCACGCTCGTCGCCACGCTTTAATCGGACTTCGCTACCGTGGGCGTGTGACCCGTGCCGTCGGCAGCCCGCGCGGCTGAGGACGAAGCGGCGGGTTTTCCCCATGCGACGACTTCAGTCTTTACGCGAGTTTTGCCGTTACGGCGAAAGCCGAGCTGCGATGCCGCCTCTTCCGAGAGATCGACGATCACACCCTGCGCGCGAATTCTCTGCGCCGGGCCTCTATCGTTCACGCGCACCGTCACCATGCGGCCGTTGCGCAGATTGGTCACGCGCATCTGCGTGCCCATCGGATAGGTCGGGTGCGCCGCCACCAATTCATTCTTGTCGAATTTCTCGCCGTCGGCGGTTTTTTTGCCCTGAAATCCTTTGCCATAGTAGGAAGCGAGTCCGACTTGCGTCGGACTGGCGGCGTGCGCTGCGGTGCGGGCGCGATGTGACGGCTGGTGCGCACCCATCGCCGAAGTGACCAACAGCGTGCAAAGGCAGCCGACGGTAAGCGTTATTTTGCGCATCGAGAACTCCGTCATAGAGTAAGGCGAATCGATGGCAAATTGTCGCTCAATCGCGGCCGGCGCGCTGTCGGCCGCGACCGATAATCATGTCGGCGCAACGCCTTTTTAAAACCATTTTTGAGCCAAGGCACTGATCAAACGGCTGCCCGACAGTTGATACCTATAGATAAATTCGTTTTGCTCCGCTGAACCGGCCGAGCGTGGTTTGTGAACACCCCGGTCATCGAGCGCCGGTCTGCCAGGGTCAGCGGCTGATCGCGTAGCGCACGGCGTTGATGCCGGTATTGAACGCGTGCTCGAGTTCTTCCTGGTGTATCTCGATACCGCTCGGCAGCACGACCTTGTGGATCGTGTAGCCGGCGCGGAACATCTCGAAGCAGTGAGTCGCGGCGTCGTCCATCGTCACAAACTGATGCAGCGCCGGCGCCTCGTCGGTTGCATCGTCCGACTGACTTGCATGAACGGTGTACATGGAAAACCTAGTGTCCAAGGCTTGGTTTACGCTCGGCGGCGGCCATCACGGCTTCGAGCGCCTGCCAGTTTACGAAAAAACCGTTGGGCCCCTCGATCTTCCAGACGATATAGCCCTTGCGCACGAACAACACTGCGCGCGTCGCGGCCTCCTCGGCAGTCGCATATTCCAGCGGGAGCAACTGGTTGTAATCGGGTTCGGACAGGCCCGGCGGCAGGGGCACATCGGTGAAATAGATCCGGTACACGCGTGCGGCCCTCGGCTGGCTTACGCTCTGGTCAGCGCGCCGGTGAGCGTGCAGTCGGCGCGCAACGAATTAACCGCGACGCTTGCCGCCACCGTTTTGTTCGGCATAAATGCGATTCACGAACTCATAACAAGCGCACGTTGACGCGATCAAAGCGGCGCGGTCGAGAATGACGATGTTTCCCCGGGTATACCTGATGACCTTGCGTTTCTGCAGGATGCTCGCAGCCTGCGACACGCCGACGCGCCGGACGCCGAGCATTTTAGCCAGAAACTCGTGAGTCAGGCGGAATTCGTTGCGCTTGACGCGATCCTGTGTCATCAGCAGCCAGCGCGCAAGTCTTTCCCCGACGCGGTGATAGCGGTTGCACGCTGCAGTCTGTGCAACCTGCGACATCAGTGAATGTGCAAAGCGAAAGACTGCCGCCTGCAGCCGGGGCTGCTTGGCGAATACGCGGCGAAAGGCCGCCACCTCCATGCGCATGGCGGCGCCGGCGCCCTGGCACACGGCGCGCAATGGCGAGGTGCTCACACCGAACGCGATCGGAATGCCGACGATGCCTTCGCGGCCGATCAGGCCGACTTCCGCCGCGCGATCAGTGTCGGCGACTGTCAGCAGGGAAATTACAGAATCAGCGGGGAAGTACACATTGCGGATGCGCGAGCCCGGCTCGTACAGAACATCACCGAAGTTCAGCGTGACCGGATCCAGCTGGGGGATCAACTCGTCATAGTTCTTGCGCGACAATGTCGCCAACAAACCATTTGCCTTCGGCGTATGCATCAACTCGAACATTAGTTGCTCCACCAATTGAAACGCTGCCAGCGGCAGGCGGGTCTCAAGCGGGAGCGACCGAACCTGTTATAAATTTGTCGCTGATTATATATTTAATCAACGAAAACAGGTTGTTATGTTCCCCAGCGTACATAAGGAACGACCATTAGTTGTCTGCCGTACAGTGTATGTTCCCTAGCGCACATGACGGCGTAGACTCGAAACACGGCCAGCTTCGCAGACATTCAATGGCGGGGAGAGCGTTGGAGTTGATGCCGGGTTGGCTGCACAACATAATTGGCGCCCACCGGTATGAACACATCAAAACGACTGCGCGTCCTGGTAGTCGACGACAATAACGCGCTGGCCGACACGCTCGCCGACATCGTGAAAATGCAGGGGCATGCAGTGCATGTCGCGTACGATGCGGGCAGCGTTCTTCAGCTCGCGCGCGAGATCCTGCCTGAAATTATTTTTTCACGATATCCAGTTGCCTGATATGAACGGCTATGATCCCGCGCGCCGTTTGCGCGACGATCAGCAGTTTGAGAGCACGACCCTCGTCGCGATTACCGGGACGCAAACTTCAGAAACGGCCGAGCTGGCGAAAGCGGTCGGCTTCGATCGGTTGATTCCGAAACCCATCGAATATGCGGCGATGCTGGATGCGCTGCACGCGACGGCAGCAAAGCTGCAGTAGCTTGTAATCCGCGTTGACCGCGCCACTACGCGATTAAAACGGGTTGCTCCCTGACTACAATTGGGAGCCGAACGATAAATTCGGCACCGCGGCCGAGACCCTCGCTGAGCGCCTCTACGCTGCCGCCGTGCATTTCCACTATCTGCTTGACGAGCGTCAAGCCAATACCCAGGCCACCCTGGCGATTTTCAAGACGGTCTGCCTGCGTAAACATTTCAAAAATACGCGAACGCATTGACGGCTCGATACCAATCCCGGTATCGCGCACCGAAATAATGACTTCATCGCCATCCCGCTCTACATTCAGCCAAATGTGCCCGTTGTCGGGCGTATATTTGGCAGCATTGTTCAACAAATTCGAGATCACCTGGGCCAGTCGTGTCGGGTCGGCATTCACGAACACCGGTTGCCGCGGCAATGTCGCT
>JBDSSV010000417.1:0-3506 GCA_039928535.1 Burkholderiales bacterium | reverse complement strand
CCTCGGCGGCGCGGCTGAAACTGGCGCGCCGCGCCACCGCTTCGAACACCTTGAGCTGGTGAAAGGTCGCACGCAGCGGTTTTTTTTTTGATCATTGATAAAAATCAATCACAATAATAAATAATTACAATTTTACTCTATATTAAACCGCTTTTATCATGCGTGCCATCAACCCATGTTCAACGAGCGCCGATAGCCATGATCAACCCGTCCAGCCTGCTGATCGCCCCCGTCATGTTTTTCGGGTTGGGGTTTCTCGCGCAATCGGTGCGCGCCGACCTCAAGCTGCCGGGCGACCTTACGCGCGGGCTCGCGATTTACCTGCTCGCGGGTATCGGGTTGCACGGCGGCGCTGAACTCGCGCATGCCGGCGCCGGAAGCGCAGCGCAGGCAGTCGCCGCGGCCCTGCTGCTCGGATTCAGCCTGCCGCTGGTTGGCTATTGGCTCTTGAGGAAAGTGTGCCGGCTCGACCGGTTCAACGCGGCCGCCATCGCCGCTCACTACGGGTCAGTGAGTGCCGGCACCTTTTTGACCGCCATCGCGTACTTGCAATCGCGTGAGATCGCCTATGAAAGTCACGTCGTGATCATGCTGGCAATCATGGAGACGCCCGCAATCGTCGTGGCCTTGCTGCTCGCCCAATACGCGCGTCGCGAGACGCGGGCCCAGGCGGCAGCGGCGCAACCCGCGCAACGCATACTCGTTGAAACGCTGACGCATGGCAGCGTCGTGCTGCTGCTTGGAAGCATGCTGATTGGCGCGGCGATAACACCAAAAAGTCTCGCATCGATCACGCCGTTTTTTCAGACGATCTTTGCCGGGGCGCTGTGCTTGTTCCTGCTTGAAATGGGCATCGATGCCGCGCGCCGCATGACCGAATTCAGGAAGGTCGGCGCTGTGCTGGTGGCCTTCGGCATCGCGATGCCCCTGATCGGCGGCAGCGCCGGACTGTTGATCGGCCACTATTGGCTGGGCTTCAGCGCGGGCGGCACGACGCTCGTCGCGTTGCTGGGCGCCAGCGCGTCGTACATTGCGGTGCCGCCTGCCGTGCGCATGGCTATTCCGGAAGCGAATCCGTCGTTTTATCTCACGCTATCGCTCGGCATCACTTTTCCGTTCAACGTCGTATTCGGCATCCCCGGTTTTTATGCGGCAAGCCAGTGGATAACTTCATGAGTCGCGGCAAGCGCATGCAGCGCGCAGACAAAGCAACCGTGACGCCGCCTGCACCCAGGCCACAAGTGGGTGTCGTCATGGGCAGCGCCAGCGATTGGGACACCATGCGGCATGCCGCGATCAACCTGCGCGATCTCGGCGTTGCGTACGAAGCCCATGTCGTCTCGGCGCATCGCACCCCTGACTGGTTGTTCGACTACGCGGAAGGTGCAAGCGCGCGCGGCCTGCGTTGCATCATTGCGGGTGCGGGGGGCGCTGCGCACCTGCCGGGCATGCTGGCCGCCAAGACGACAGTGCCGGTCCTTGGCGTGCCGGTGGCCTCACGCCATCTGCAGGGGCTGGATTCGCTGTTGTCGATCGTGCAAATGCCCAAAGGGGTGCCGGTCGCGACGTTTGCAATCGGTGACGCCGGTGCAGCGAACGCAGGCTTGTTTGCGGCCGCAATACTGGCAGTCACAGATGCGCAGATCGCCGCGCGACTGAATCAGTTTCGCCGCGCGCAGACCGCGGCCGTGCGAGCAATGGAATTGCCCCCGCTCGCATGATATTGCCTGGCGCATGGCTGGGCATGCTGGGCGGCGGACAACTCGGACGCCTCTTCACCGTGGCTGCGCGCACGATGGGTTACCGCGTCATGGTGATCGATCCTGACCGCGTGTGTCCGGCCGCCGCAGTTGCCGACCGCCATCTGTGCGCGGATTTTGCCGACCGCGCGGCGCTCGCCGAAATGGCGCGCACGTGCAGTGCGGCCACCACCGAATTCGAAAACGTGCCGGCGCCCGCGCTCGACTTTCTCGCGCGCGATATTCCGGTCAGGCCGCGCGGCGTGCACGTCGCGATCGCGCAGGACCGCAAACGTGAAAAGGAATTCCTGGCTGCGCAAGGCATTGTCGTCGCGCCGTATCGCGCGATCCATCATAGCGCTGACCTCGCGGACGCCGCCGTGTGTGATTTGTTGCCGGGCATTCTAAAGTGCAGCAGGTCGGGTTACGACGGCAAGGGCCAGCGCAGTGTGGTGAGCGTGCAAGAGGCACACACTGCGTTCAACGATGTCGGCGGCGTGCCCTGCGTGCTCGAAAAGCGGCTCGCGTTGCAAACGGAAATTTCAGTGGTGGTCGCGCGCGGCGCCGATGGCGCGACTGCGACGTATCCGGTCGCCGAGAACACGCATTGCGACGGCATTCTCGATTTCAGCGTCGTGCCCGCGCGCGTGTCGGGTGCAATCGCCGACGAAGCACGCAGTCTGGCGATGCATATCGCGCAGTGCCTTGATTACTGCGGCGTGATGTGCGTGGAGTATTTCGTGCTGGCGGACGGCGGCCTTGTCGTGAACGAGATCGCGCCGCGCCCGCACAACAGCGGCCACTATACGATCGATGCGTGCGCCACTTCACAGTTCGCGCAGCAGGTGAGAGTGCTCGCGGGCCTGCCGCTCGGCGACACGGGACTGCTGGTGCCGGCCGTGATGGTAAACCTGCTCGGCGACTTGTGGCGGTGCGGCGAGCCGCGCTGGACCACGGTATTGCAGAACCACTGTACGCGCCTGCACCTTTACGGAAAGTCCGAGGCGCGGGCCGGCAGAAAGATGGGACATTACACTTTGCTAGGGACTGCGGCGGAAGACTGCCGCGTATCCGCGTTGCAGATCAAACGCGCGCTTGAAGCTGCGGCGCAAACGGTCGCGCAGAACGAGGTTCAGGCGGCGTATGCATAAAAAAGCCGGCGCACGCATGCGACGCGCTGATTTACGCGAGCAGCGCTCGCAGTTTCGCCACCGCGCTGTCGGGTGTCGTAAGTATCGGCAAAGCGGTGCGCTGCGCCACCAGCGCTTTTGCGGGCGCCATGGAAAACTGTGCGAGTGCGATCACGTCGCACGCCTGCTGTTTCGCCACTGCTTCGGCGATCAGCCGGTTGTGGTCGTCGGGCCGGTTGTCCAGCAGCGCCTCGAGCGCGCCTTCAACGAGATGCGGCTGCACGGTGACGTTGGTGCCTTTGGCTTTCGTATAGGCCGCGATCTCGGCGAGCATCGACGGCAGCGACGGCTGAAACGTCGCGAGCAGGCTGACCGTGCCACTTTTGGCGACGAGTTCTTCGTACATCGCTTCGTTCGGCTTCAGCACCGGAATTGAAACCTGCCGGCGGCATTCCTCGATGGCGGGGCCGAACGCCGAGCAGGTGAAGAGAATCGCGTCGGCCGAGGCCTTGACGCAATAGTGCCCGATATGCACGAAGCGCTCGATCATCTCGTCGGTGAGCCGCTGGTCGCCGGCGAGATCGTTCATTAGCGCGTCTTCGAGCAGGTTGACGATGCGTGCCTGCGGCCAGTTCGC
>JBDSSV010000416.1:0-4075 GCA_039928535.1 Burkholderiales bacterium | reverse complement strand
GCCAACATCAACAACGTACGCGTCGAGCAGTTTCCAGACACCATCATCGCGGGCATGTTCAATTTCAAGCCGGCGCAGTTGCTCGAATTCGACGCCGCGGAAAAAACCGACGTCGACGTCAAGGAGTTGTTCAAGTAAGGCTGGCACCGGGCTCGCGCGTCCATGAGCGGCCGTCTGCGCATCCACTCGGCCAACTGGCTGACGGGCGGGGTCCACGTAATCATACTGGCGCTCGCGGCGCACGCCGAATCGTCGGCGGTCTGGCCGTACGCGCTGGGCGCCATGTCGCTCGTCAGCTTCGCGGCGTGGATAGGCAACCACCGCCGCTACCTGCAGATAGCCGGCACTCCGTTATCCAATATTGCCTCCGCGGCGCAAGGCTATGTCGAGATCGCCGGCCAGGCCGAAATGCCGGCCGGCACGCCGTTCGTTTCCAAGCTGTCCCTGACACCGTGCGTCTGGTACCAATACCAAATCGAGGAAAAAAATTCCAACAACGAGTGGTCGCTGCACGATTCCGGCGCCAGCGACGAACTCTTCATCGTACGCGACAAAACCGGCGAATGCGTGATTGACCCCGAAGGCGCGGAGACGCTCTGCTCGCGCCGCAATACGTGGACGCATGGCGACTACCGCTACGTCGAATGGCTGCTGCTGCCGCGCGAGACGGTTTACGCGCTCGGCGAATTCGCGACGATCGGTGGTGCCAACAGCGAACTCGATCTCGATGCCGATGTCGGTGCCCTGCTCGCCGAATGGAAAATGAACCAGCCGGCCTTGCTGCAGCGTTTCGATCTCAATCAAAGCGGCTCGATCGACGTCAGGGAATGGGGCCTGGCGCGGCGGCAGGCGGTGCGCGAGGTCCAGGCGCATCACCGTGAAATCCGCGCGAGCACGGGCACCAACATGCTGCGCGCGCCCGCCGACGGCCGGCTGTTTCTCATTTCGAATTATCTGCCGGCGAAGGCAAGACTGCGCTACATGCTGTGGGCATGGGCGCATGCCGCCATATTCATCGGCGCCGGTGCGGGAGCGTTTGCGCTCAAGTTCGTACTGCGGTGAGCGGACGGTTACCCCCGTTGCAGTGGAATTTTCAACCACAAGGCTCTACACTGGCCCCATCTCGAGACTCTGTCGAAAACAGCATGCGCACCGACCACCTGCTCGGCCTGACCGCCCACGGCTTTCACAAGATTTTCTATACCGACTGGGGCGACCCGGCCAGTCAACGCACGGTCATCTGCGTGCATGGACTGACGCGCAACTGCCGCGACTTCGATACCCTGGCGCAGGCGCTCGAATCCGAATGCCGCGTGGTCTGTCCCGATGTCGCGGGCCGCGGCCGCAGCGACTGGCTCTACAACAAGGACGACTACACGTATCCGCAGTACATGGCTGATATGAACGCGGTGATCGCCCGCGTGTCGGCATGGCCGGCAGCCTCGGGCTGGCTCGGTAGACTCGCGAATTTTCTAACGCGACGCTATGGCTCGCGCTCGCTTTACTGGGTCGGGACTTCGATGGGCGGCATGCTCGGCATGCTGCTGGCGTCGCGCCCGAATTCGCCGATCCGCAAACTCGTCGTCAACGACGTCGGACCGTTGATCCCCAAGGCGTCGCTCGAGCGCATCGCGATGTATGTGGGCAAAGACCCGCGCTTCAATACGCTGGCGGAACTCGAAAGCTATGTGCGCACGGTGTCGGCGCCATTCGGGCCGCTGACGGACGCCCAATGGCACCACCTGACCGTCACGGGTGGGAAACAGCACGCGGATGGGATGTGGGGCATGAGTTACGATCCGGACCTGGCTGCGCCGTTTCGCAAAGGGCCGCCGCAGGACGTCGACCTGTGGACTTACTGGGACACGATCACCTGCCCTACGCTCGTGCTGCGCGGCGCCGACTCCGATCTTCTGCTGAAAGAAACCGCGGAAGAAATGCAGACACGCGGCCCGCGCGCGCGGCTGATGGAATTCGCCGGGATCGGCCATGCGCCCATGCTCATGGCGAACGACCAGGTCAAAGCGGTGAAAGACTTTCTGCTCGCGCCGGAATAGCAGTGCGCCGGCGGGCCCGGGCCGCTACGGATAGCTGGTGAATTCCTCGAGCGAGACCCGGCCGTCGTGATTCTTGTCGATCTTCTTGAAATTTTGCTCGAGCATGGCGTCGCCTTTGACTTCATCCGGCGTCAGAAAACCGCTGCGGTCGCGGTCGAGCACGTAAAACTCGCGCGGCGTCAGTTTTGCCGGCTGGTCCGTTCCCGTTGTTGCCGTGCCGGTTATCGCGCGCGCAGCTTCGTTGCCTGACAGGCGGTCATACACCTGCTGGCCGCCGATGACGAGGAATAAAACCAGCGCGCCCGCCGCCATCCACGTGACTTGCGGCATCCACGGGCGCTCCTGCAGCGAGCGCGGCAGCAACAGAGTTTTGCCGAGTTGCGTCGGCGCCTCCTCTGCCGCATTGCCTTTGGTCGAAGCCACCGCATATGCCAGCGGGGACGGCGGCGGCGCGACAAAGACTTCGCCCGTGAAAAGTGCTTTCCATTCCGGTACCGATTGCGGGCGCTTTTTCTCGTCTATCTCGAGGCCGCGATTGATCGCGTGCAGGAATACCGTGCTGAAACGCGCGCGCGCGCCGATCAGCTGGCTCATGACAGGATCTTCCGTCAATCGCGTGACGACATCCGGCGGGTTATCGCCAATCACCGCGCGATAGAACACTCCGGCCAGCGAATAAATATCCGTCCATGGCCCCTGGTTGCCGTCTTTCGAATACTGTTCGAGCGGCGCATAACCGGGCGTCAGGATGGAGGTCATGGTTCGCGTAGTGGCGCCGGTGGCCAGGCGCGCTGCACCGAAGTCGAGCAGGACCGGCACGCCGGTATCGCGTATGAACAGATTGGACGGCTTGATATCGCGATGGAGAAACCCGGCGATGTGCACGGCGTGCAACCCTTCGAGTAACGGCATGAGGATGCGCAGCAGCAGTTCTTCGTCGGGCTCCGAAATGCGCTTGAGCATCTGGCTCAACGACACGCCCGACTCGTAGTTCATGACCATATAGGCCGTGCCGTTGGCCTCAAAATAGCGGCTGACGGTGACGATGTTGGGATGGCTGAACTTGGCGAGCAGGCGCGCTTCCTGCAGGAAGCGGTCGAGACCCCATTTGTAGTTGTATTCGGTGCCCGAGCTGACCGGTACTATGCAGCCGTCGAGCGCGCGCACCGCAAGCTCGACCGGCAGATATTCCTTGATCGCAACCTTGATTTCGAGATGGGTATCGTAGGCAAGATAGGTCATGCCGAAGCCGCCCGCGCCGAGTACGGATTCCAGCCTGTACTCGTTCAGGTTCGAGCCCAGCGGCAGCGAATTTCTGTAGTTCAGGATTTCGACCACGCCGAGCCTATTTGTTCATATTTTTCATTGATATAGCTCAGGGCTATGATAGCAGCATACCCCCGCCATATTCGCCAATCAAACGCAAATGTTTTGCAACCCGCCCGGCTACTTCGCCTGAAACCGCATTATGACGTAAGCGCTCTGCGCTGGGCATGCCGGCTCCGCTGCCAATGGCAGTAAAGCAGCGGGACTAACCCCGATTTGCGCTATTGGTGCGCAGGCAACCGCTCAACGCGGAATTCTGGCTGCGCCCGCGATTTTTCGCCTGAAATGCCAGAACTCTTCGAGGGAAATGCGACCGTCGGCATTGGCATCGACTGCGGTGAAATTTTTCTCGATCGTGGGAAAGCGGCCGCGCAATTCCTGCGGCGTCAGAAATCCGTCGCCGTTAGCATCGGCTCCCATAAATTCTTTTTTCAATGCGAATGGAACCGGCTCGCCGCCCGCTCCCGTATCCGCGCGCGGCTCAAGTCGTGACTCCATACGCGCATCGACAGCGCGCTCGGTGGCCGTAGTCGGCGCCTTGGCCGGGGGCGTCTCGTTGGACGTCGCAGCCGCCGGCGCAACATTTGCGGCCGCCTGCTTCGGTGCAGCGGCGACGCCGTCTTTTTCAAGAAACTGTTCAAGTTCGCGCATCGATACGACGCCGTCGCGATTCAGATCGATCTCGTCGAAAC
>JBDSSV010000415.1:0-2899 GCA_039928535.1 Burkholderiales bacterium | reverse complement strand
GATCTTCATTTCATCGTCCACCGTCAGACGGATCACCATGCCGTGCACGGGCTCTCCGGCGGGCATGACGCCCCTGTCGGGCCTCTCCTGCCGGTAGGTTTTCGTGTCGGTGAGCTCGGCCTCAATGTCCCACAATCCGTCTACACGGCGATAGCCGCGGTATTGGACGTCACGCGTATGCACATGCGTGCGCGGTGCGGGTGCGGCCAGACTAGCGGCGTATTTCGAACCGTTCTCTTGCATCGTCCCTTCCTTGATAAAAAATCCAACTCAAATTGGCACTGGATGCTTCGTTCATGTCGCGGGTGAACTGCGCTGACCGGCTTAACGTGAGTCTGAAAAACTATTTACAGCTTGCAGCAACGCCGTCCTGCGCTTTTTTAATTTCGGCCGCTCGTTCGTCCTGCGTGAGATAGATCACGTCGCCGGTTTTCGGATCTTTGCCATTGGGAAGGCGCCGTGTGATTTCAAGCTGGGACAAGCGGTATTGCGCGTTCTTGCATTTCCTTGCCGCGTCCGCCGTCGCTGCCTTTTCCTTCGCGTCCTTGTCCTCGCGCTGTATCCGGCGCTGCTGAAACTCGATTTCCTGCTGCTTATATGACGAGGATTTTGCCGGCGCGCCGACATCCGGACTGGTCGCGCCTGCTGTCGACACTTCACGCGTGCTAACAGTGCCCGGCGAGCATTTCTGCGCGAATTCACGCCGGCCGTCGGCGTCGAGACATTCGTAGATCTGCGCGGGTGCGCGCAGAGGCAGGAGCATCAGGATGCTCAGCACAGCAAGACGGATCAAATTTTTCGAAGACGTATTCATTCAGTTCTAACCTGTCCGGTTTCGATCACGCACCAAGTGTAGCCGGAATTGCGACCGCAATGACTTTCGCTTTTCAAGCTTGCGGCTGATTGCACATGGCAGCAGGCAACTGGTTACACTTGCGCCGGTTTTCCTGGCTGCGGGCATAGGTTGTTCAAGCGCTGGGTGGCAGAGCGGCGGATTGAACCGCGCAATGCGCGGCAACGAAAACCTACTTCGTAACCGTCACCGCCTGCAACCGCTGCCCCAGCACTTTCAATAGCGACAGTCCGATCGCCGGTTTCGTCTGCACGAGATTGAGGAACTGCTTGCGATTGACGGCCATCAGCGAACAGTTGGTTTCGGCGACGGCATTGGCCGCGCGCTTCGCGCTGTCCACCAGCGCCATCTCGCCGAATACGCCGCCGGGGCCGACATGCGTCAGCGTCTTGCCATCGGCGTTGATCGCGACGCGGCCTTCGCGGGGCAGGTACATCCGCACGCCGGGCTCGCCGGCGTGGAAGATGGTCAGACCCGCCGGAAACTTCAGCAACTGCGGGTTGCCGAGCTCGCTCGCTATCTCGTCGAGCGTGTCGTCGTCGAACACGCGGCGCGCATCGCCGCCGCCGGCGGGGGCCTGCTTCAGCATCGCCAGCCGCGCGAGGCGCAGGCGCACGCGGCCGATCATGATGCTCATCAGCATGAGCGCGAAGCCGGGCGTCTTTCGCAGCCCCTGCTGAAACTGCCTGCCGTCGAGAGCGATGACCTTGCACGCGGTCTTCGCGATCGCGGTGGCGCTGCGTTTCGAATCGGTGATGGTCGCGAGCTCGCCGAAGATTTCGCCGGGTTTCACTGTATCCAGCGATTTGCCACCGACGCTCAGCGCGACCGTGCCTTCGAGCAGCAGGTACATGCGGTCATCGGCGGAGAAAAATCCGCCGCCTCCGCGCTCGGCGAAAAATTCCGTGTCGGCCGCGACAGTTTCGGCGGTGCCCGCCGCCTTGAAAAATTTCATCGCTGCGACCGGATCGTAGAGCGGGCTTTGCGCGGGCTGGTTGACCGGGGGCGGCGGCGTTGATGGCTGGGTAAAGTCTAAATCTTCCATAAGCGATAGCGGTACGACCTGCGGCTATGCGAAAAGCGCAATTATATTCTGCTCGTGCTTGAGATTTCAGTGGCCTAAGTCACGGCCGGATCCTTGATCAGTGCGCGACCGATGCAGCGTTCGCCATGCGGAGGTCGAGCGGCGGCATCGGGTACTGAATGCCGGTCGCGGCGAATTTCTCGAGGATGGCGCTGTAGATTTCCGCGCTGGCCGCGGCATATTCCGGGGCCTTTACCCACGGCCCCACGCTGATATTAATGGCACCGGTGTCGAGCTTGGTCACGCCGATGACCGGCGGCGGCTCTCTCAGCGCGCGCGCATTCTTGCTGACGACTTCCTTGGCCGCGGCGAGCCCGCTGGCGACATCCTTCGACCGCGCGATGCTCACGCTCACGTTCAGTTGCCGTAGTTGCCCGTAGTTGTGCAGGATCTCGCCGACGATTTTCCGGTTTGGCACGATGATGCTCGAATGGTCGGCATGACTCAGCTGCGTGTTAAAAATATCGATCGCCTCGACCAGGCCCTCGACGCCGGCAATCGAAATATATTCACCGATGCGGAACGGCCGCGTGAATATGATGGTAAGCCCTGCCACGAGGTTGCCGAGCACGCCCTGCATGGCGAGCGCGATGCCGGCGCCCGCGACACCCAGGCCGGCGATCAGCGGCAGGAGCTCGACGCCGAGATTCTGCAGCGCCATGATGAGGAAGAGACCGAACACAACTATGCGCAGCAACCGCACGAGCAGCAGGCGCACCGGCGGATCGAGGTGAAAACGGGCCAGCGATTTGTCGAACATGCGGCCGAGCGAGCGCCCCGCGTAGACGCCGGCGACCAGGATGATGATGGCGACGACAACCTTGGGGCCGAACTTGATGGCGAGATCGACGATGGTGACCTTCGCCTGTTCGAGCATCGAGAGCTGGTTTTCCATGAGGTGCTCCATTGGGTTGACTACTCGCCGCCCGCCGCGGCGCGAGCGCTGCCGGCTTCCGCCACGA
>JBDSSV010000414.1:0-3018 GCA_039928535.1 Burkholderiales bacterium | reverse complement strand
CATCCACATCGCCCTTGATGGCCGCCAGCATCAGAGCTGATTCGCCGAACTGGTTGCGTGTATTCACCTTGGCCCGCGCATCGAGCAGCTGTTTGGTGGCGCCGGTGCTGCCTTCCTTGATCGCCAGCATGAGTAAAGTGGTGCCTTCCTGGTCACTCGTATCGACGTCCAGTCCGCGTTTAAGCAGACCGGCGACGACATCGGTCTGGTTCTGCTTGACCGCGGCAACCATGTCCTCATAAGCGCCGGCGGCTGCCAGCGAGCAGGCAAGGGCTAAAGCAAAGCCTAAAATAATCCTCTTAATCCACATTAGTTTCACCTCGTAATGGCTTTGAATAATTGGAAGAAATTATCAGTCGTTTCCTTGCACACCTTCTCAAAATCAACCCCTTGCAGGCGGGCGATCTCTTCGGCGACGTGTTTAACATAGCCCGGCTGGTTGGTCTTGCCACGGTAGGGTACCGGCGCGAGGTAGGGGGAGTCCGTCTCCACCAGCATCTTCGCCAAAGGCACCTGCGTTGCGACCTCCTTGATGGTTTTCGCGTTCTTGAACGTTACTATCCCCGAAAACGAGATATAAAACCCCAGATCCATCGCCACTTTGGCGACTTCCATGGATTCGGTGAAACAGTGCATAACGCCGCCCGCCTTGTCCGCGCCCTCCTCGCGCATGATGCGCAACGTGTCTTCCGCCGCCTCCCGCGTATGAATAATCAGCGGCTTGCCGCATTCGCGCGCGGCCCGGATATGCGTGCGAAAACGTTCGCGCTGCCATTCCAGGTCGCCCTTGAGCCGGTAGTAATCGAGCCCGGTCTCGCCGATCGCGACTATTCTAGGATGACTGGCCAGGGCCACAAGTTCCCCGACCGAGACCGGAGCGACCGCCTCATAGTCCGGATGTACGCCGACCGACGCATGAACTTGAGGGTAGGACTCGGCCAGTTTGCGTACGCGCGGAAAGTCTTCCAGCGTCACCGACACGCACAGCGCGCGCTCGACCTGGTTTTCGCGCATCAGGCTGAATACAGAGTCGAGCTGGCCCGCCAGTTCCGGAAAATCGATATGACAATGCGAGTCAACGAGCATAACTGTCCGCGAGGTCTTCGCCGCGCAGCAACGCGGCATACGAAAACAGCAACTGCTCGATATACAGGCGCGCATTGAGCGGATGATGCACGCTGCGCTGCTGCCGGACCAGCGTGCGATGAAAGCGCGCGATGTCGACGGCGCGCAGTCGGGCGGCCAGTTGGCCCAGCGGTTTTGCGTAATCGGGGTTGTAGCGCACGCGGCCGCACGATTTTGCGCTCAACAGATCGTAGCTCCAGCGCTGCAGCCAGCCGAGCAGGCGCGGCAAAGGAAAGTCCCGTATAGCTTCCGCGAGCGAAAACGCGTCCATGCCCGGTGCCGCAAGATTGGCCAGCAGGGATTTCCGCTGCGACCAGTATTCGCCATCGTTGAGGTCGCGCGCGGCCAGCGGTGCGTTGCCCGTCTGCGCCAGACTCAACGCCGGCTCGGCGACGCCCTGCTCGCGCAGCCATTGCTCCGCAACCGCGCTCGCCGGCGTCGGCAACGCGACTTGCTGGCAGCGGCTGATGACAGTCGCGGGCAGATAACTCGGGCGATGGGCCACCAGCATGAAGCGTGTCGCGGGCGGCGGTTCCTCGAGACTTTTCAGCAGGGCGTTCGCCGCATTCACATTGAGCGTCTCCGCCGGATAAAACACGATGGTCTTGCCGCCCACTTGATGTCCCGTCAGATTGATGAAATCGTGCAGGCCACGCACGTCGTCGACCGAAATCTGCTGGCTGGGCTTGCGTTCACCGGCCGCACTTTCGGCATCCGGCCGCAGGATTTCCGGCACGATCTCGCGATAATCGGGATGCGCGCCCGCCGCGAACCAGCGGCAGCTCTGGCAGTTGCCGCATGCGGCGCCGTTCTGGTCGGGCGTGAGGCAGGCAAGCGACTGCGCGAGGAGGCGCACGAATTCTAACTTGCCTATGCCTTCCCGGCCGTGGAACAACAACGCATGCGGCAGCGCCGTCGTGCGTTGCAGGATTTCGTCCCACTGGGCCTGCAGCCACGGATACACCGTTATGGACATAACGGCTCCACGATCTCCCGCAGCGTGCCCCGAATTTCTTCAATGCCGGCGCCGGCGTCGATCACGCGCATGCGTGCCGAATTTTCCCGCGCGCGGCGCAGATAGCCTTCGCGCACGCGCGCGAAGAAATCGTCTTTCTCCTGCTCGAAGCGATCGGCGGTCTTGATGCTGCCGGCGCGCTTGCGCCCTACTTCTGGCGCGACATCGAACAATATCGTGAGGTCCGGCTGCAATCCACCCTGGACCCACTGCTCCAGCGTGCGCAGCCGCGCCCAGTCAACGCCGCTGCCGCTGCCCTGATAGGCAAATGTCGCGTCGGTAAAGCGGTCGCAGATCACCCAGTCGCCCCTGCCCAGCGCGGGCGCTATTATTTGATCGATGTGCTCGCGGCGAGCGGCAAACATGAGCAGCGCTTCGGTCTCGAGATTCCTCGCCTGCGTTTTGTCGAGCAGAAGCGCGCGCAGCTTTTCGCCCAAAGCGGTGCCGCCCGGCTCGCGGGTCACGACGACTCTGATGCGGCGTTGACGGAAAAAGTCCGCGAGCCAGTTCAACTGCGTGCTCTTGCCCGCGCCGTCTATGCCTTCGAGGGTGATGAATTTTCCGTGCATCGCATTCAGCGTTTGGGACGCCGCTGGTATTTTGTCACGGCGCGCTCGTGGTCGGCGAGATTGTTCGAAAAATGCGAGGAACCGTCGCCGCGCGCGACGAAATAAAGCGCTGTGCCGGGTGGCGGATGGAATGTCGCGGTCAACGCGGCACCGCCGGGCAGCGCGATTGGCGTCGGCGGCAGTCCCGTCCGCGTATACGTGTTGTATGGATTGTCCGCGAGCAAGTCTGCTTTGCGCAAATTACCGTCGAACTGAGCGCCAAGCCCGTAGATGACGGTAGGATCGGTCTGCAGTTTCATGCCGATCCTG
>JBDSSV010000413.1:0-3536 GCA_039928535.1 Burkholderiales bacterium | reverse complement strand
GCTGCCGCGGCCACGGTCAGCGGCCCGCCGAGATAAATGTCCGCCTGCTGGCTGCCTTTGCGGCCTTTGAAGTTGCGTGTCGTCGCCGTGATACACACTTCGCCGTCGGAGAGAAAGCCGACCTTGGGCTGGCAGATGCCGCAGCCCGGCGTAATCACCTGCGCGCCCGCCTCGACCAGCGTCTCGACATGGCCCGCTTTCAGGCATTGCAGGTAAACCTGCTGCGACGCCGGTGAAATCAGGAAGCGCACGCCTTTCGCGACCTTGCGGCCTTTGAGCATGCGCGCGGCGATTTCGATATCTTCAAAGCGCCCGTTAGCGCACGAACCGATCTGCGCCTGGTTGATGACCGTGCCGGAAACTTCATCGACGGGGCAGACGTTGCCGAACTGATGCGGTTTGGCGACGACGAAGGGCATCTCGTCGACGTTCAACCGGATTTCTTTCGCATAGGTTGCAGCGGCATCGGCGGCAATCGGTTCATACGGCTTGTCTGTGCGCTTCGCGACGAATTCCCGCGTGACGTCATCAAACGGAAACAGAGCAAACTTGGCGCCGACTTCGACGCCATGCGCGGACAGGCACATGCGGCTGTCAATCGACAGCTGCGGCACCAGTGTGCCCGCATATTCGATCGACATGCTGCCGGCAAAATCATCGCCGTATTTGCCGGCGAGATACAAAATGATGTCCTTGGCGATCGGATAATTCGGCTGCTTGCCGTCAAGGACGACCTTGACGGTCTCGGGCACCTGAAACCACAGTTCGCCGAACAGCAGCACGAAGAACATATCGGCGCGCGTGATGCCCGCACCACCGCAGTTGAGCGCGCCATAGCTGATGGTGTGCGAATCGTTGCCGACGACCAGTTCGCCCGGCCGCATCAAACCATAGTCCGCCATCATCTGATGCGCAATGCCCGGCTCGGCGTCGTGAAAGCATTTGATGCCGAGACGATTGACTTCATGACGGATCAGCGCGTTCTTGTCGGCCTGCGCCTGGTTGAGCGTCGGCTGATGATGATCGAGCAGGATGAACACGCGGTCCGGGTCCCACACGCGCGGCAAGCCGTCCTTGAAGCCCGCCTGCAGCGCGAGATCGTGCATCGGCTCGGCGGCGTGGTAGTGACACATCGCGCCGTCAATGCGCGCTTCGATGATGTCGCCGGCGTACACAGACGTGCTCGCGAGATTTTGTCGCGACAGCAGCTTTTCGGCCATGGTTTGTGGACCGCGCGCAGCGCTTTTCTCATCCTCCCCTTCAAGGGGAGGACCGAGGTGGGGATGGGTCATTTGACGAAGTTCCGCGTGAAGACTGCCCCATCCCCATCCCGGCCTTCCCCTTGAAGGGGAAGGTGAGGAATGCTCACTGCGTTCGAAGTTTCATTCATACTTTTTCAACATCGCCGCCGAAAAATACCGCTTCTCGAGTTCCTGCTGCTTTGCCAGCCCTTCGCCGTCGGGGCCGACCTCAGACACGGGATACGGCTTGTCCTTGCGCTGCGCGAGAAATTCCTCCCACGCGCCGACACCGGACTGCTGGAAGTTTTGCATGAAATCCCACATCGCTGCCCACATGATGTGATGCGTGAACGTCGGATACCACGCGATGTTGATGCCGAGCGCCAAATGCTCGTCGAGCCCCAGGTAGCGTGGCAGCTTGCCTTTCATGAACGACAGCGGGCCCGACACGGCGGCGCGCGCGAGCTTGATCTCCTCAATCGAATGCGGCGACTCGAGTTGCACCCAGTCGACGCCGGCTTCTTCGCGATAGAGTTTGAGGCGCGCGAGGCATTCATCGAGCCCGCCGTTCGAAGCATCGCGCGCGTAGCACTGCGCCATGATCACGAAATTGGGGTCGAGCTCGTTCTTCATGTCGACCGCGGCGCGGTAGCGCGCGACGGCCTGATCGCGCGGCACCACTTCCATGCCGGCGCTTTGCGTCTTGCGCTTGCCTTCGAGGGGCTGATCTTCAAGGCGTATGCCCGCGACGCCGGCGTGGATGCATTCGCGCACGAGACGGCGCACCGCCATGATGCCGCCGTGCCCGGTGTCGGCGTCCATCATCACGGGAAATTTCACGCTCTGCGCGATCCAGCCTGCGACCTGCACGCATTCCCTCAGCGTGATCGCGCCGACGTCGGCATAGCCGGTGTAGCCGCCGACGACGCCGCCGGTGCCGACAAAGCCGGCCTCGCACCCTGCCTGCTCCATCACGCGCGCGAGCGCCGCGGTCGGCGGATGCAGGATCGCGAGTACTTTGTCCTTGCGATGGATCAGCTTCTGCAGCTGCGCGGATTTTTCGGCCGAGGGGGCAGTCGTCATAAGCGTTATTCGTTTTTCTCTTTGAGTCTCGAACCGACGGCACGCATGTCGGGCACTTTTTCGAGCGCGCCGACCTGCGCGAATAATTTTTCGACGGCTTGCGTCGTCAGCGCAAAGCCTGCCGTACGCATAAATTTCTGCTCGACCTCGGCGCGCGGCAACGGATGCTGCGGGCTGCCGCGCCGCTGCTCGACATATTGCTCCCACGTCCGGCCGTCGGTCGCGCGCGCATAGGTCTTGACGGCATGCCGCTTGGGAGCGCCCCCGATGTCGAGTTCGGGGTCGTGCACGATGTCGACTTTTTTGATGACGCTCATGATGGCCGGATCGGCGATGCGCTCTTCGCGGTACTGATCGATGAACGACTGGCCGTCAACCAGCTTCATGCCAGCGGTGAAGAAACCGTTCATCTGCGCGGCGACTATGGTCGAGGGCCGGTATTCCCAGCCGACGTTGTTGACGCCGATGCGGCTCATTTTGATTGTGAGCCGGTCGAGATTATCCGCAGTGAGCCCGCGCTTCATCATCGCGTCGAGCGCATCGATGATCGTATGCGCGCTCGCGCAGGCGGCGTAAGCCTTGAATCCGGTCTGCAGCGTTTCCCATTCCTTGCCCAATGACTGCACGAACGGCGCCAGGTCCGCGCTTTCCGCGAGCGTGCTCATGTAACCCGAGTCCGGCGCTTCCAGCGCGTCGGGGCTGCCGGTGAAACCGCGCTCCGCGAGCATGGCCGCCAGCACGCCCGCCTGCGCGGCGCGACCCGCGTGCAGACGCTTGGCCATGGCTCCCGTGCGCACCGCGCAATATAAACCTGCAGCCTGCGTAGCCGCGATCGCCAATGCATGCGTCGTCTGCTC
The DNA here is from genome assembly GCA_039928535.1 of Burkholderiales bacterium. GTDB lineage: Bacteria > Pseudomonadota > Gammaproteobacteria > Burkholderiales > SG8-41 > PALSA-1004. Next base: position 355 of record JBDSSV010000413.1, on the reverse strand, counting down.
CGCGTTAAGCCCTAGTACGCTCGCGCCCGCTGCCGCAGCCCCCAGACAGCCTGCCGTGCCGGTCGGGTGATAGCCTTTCATCTGGTGCGGAACGCCGCCGCATGCCCCCACGCGCAAACCGACTTCGTAGCCCGCGACCATCGCCGTCAGAAAATCCCTGCCGCTCTTGCCGCGCAATTCAGCGAGCGCGAGCGCCGCCGGAATGCTGACGGCGCCCGGATGCATCAGCGAGCGCGTGTGAATGTCGTCGATCTCGAAGCCGTGGATCGCGGTGCCGTTGCAAAGCGCCGCGGCAGGCGCTGCCAGCGTTTGAGAACGGCCGATGACAGTACTGGCGCCTGAAGATCCCTCTGCC
>JBDSSV010000412.1:0-4948 GCA_039928535.1 Burkholderiales bacterium | reverse complement strand
CGTGCTACCCAATTAACACTGGGCCACAACGACATAAAAACCTATGACATGGGGCTTGCCGGCAGCGTGGGGCCGTTCAACGACCGGTTCAAGCGGCATCTGTTTTCGGAAGCCATCCGCCTGGTCGACGTCAGCGGCCGCCGGGAAATACCGCAATGAGAAGTCCCAAACAGCAACGCGGTGCGGTGTTGTTCGTGAGTATTCTCATGCTGGCGGTGCTGACTTTGTTCGTCCTGTCTTCGATCAACATCAGCAGCGGCGACCTGCGCATTGTCGGCAATATGCAAAGCAAGCTCGGCATCGAGCAGAACACGCAACAGGCGATCGAGCAGATATTGAGTAACGTTGCCAACTTCCAGACGCCCGCTGCACAAAACCTGACCGTCAACGGCCAGACCGTCTCGGTCGCGATGCCGACGTGCCTCGAATACGAGCAGGCGGCCGGATACTCCGCCGTGTCGAACATTACCCTTTACGACACCAAGTGGAGCGTCACGGCGGCGGCGACCGAGTCGGTTACGGGCGCAACGGCGGCGCTTACGCAAGGCGTGCGCATTCGGTTGCCGACCAACTATTGCCCATAAGGCGGGCCGAGGGATTGTCATGAAAATAATACGCCGCATCGCGCTTCTCGCATTGAGCGCCCTCTTCTGCCTGCCCGTGCCCGCTCGCGCCGACGATACGGAGATTTTCGCCGCCAATCCCGCGGTTAGCGGCGTCGTCCCCAATGTGCTTATCATTCTCGACAACTCGGCAAACTGGAGCGCGAGCTTCGGCGGCGGCACGAAGTTCAGCGCCGAGATGGCCACGTTGAACAGCATCATCGGCACCCTCAATACCAACGTCAATGTCGGCGTTATGATGTTCGGTGAGAACGGCCCGGGCACATCGACCCCGATTACCGCATACGTGCGCTACGCGGTGCGCAACATGACCGCCGCCAACAAGGCGGGGCTGCAGAACATGTTCACGAACCTCGTCATCAATGGCGACAAAGGCAGCAACGCGCCGTACGGTTTCGCGCTGTTCGAAGCATTCAAATATTTCGGCGGTGGCGGCACGGCAGCCTCGCCGCAGAATTCGCAGAATTTCGGTCCCGCCGCGTTCGGCGGGTTCGGTCAACCTAAGCGCGACTATCCCGGCAATCCGAATAACACTTTCGCGGGCGGACTGCCGGGTAACGCATTTCAGACTTCCGGCAGCCGTGCATACGTCAGTCCGATCAGCGACGCCTGCCAGAAAAATTACGTGATCTTCATCAGCAACGGCGCGCCCCCGAACGGCTCCGACAACGGCAATCCGAGCGCCAGCACTCTCTTGAGCAACGTTGGCAGCGCCAGCGCAATAACGACGATCCCGCTGCCCAACGTCACCGCGCAAGGCAATCTCGGCGACGAATACGCGCGCTTTCTGTATCAATCCGATGTCAGCGGTCTTGCCGGCCCGCAAAACATCATTACCTATACCGTCAACGTTTACGACCCTGCGCATCTGATCGGCAGCGACCCGGCCAACATCGTATTGCTGGAGAGCATCGCGAACCAGGGTCACGGCCGTTACTTCGCGGCGACCAGCACGCTGGCGCTGACCGATGCATTGGCGACCATATTCAACGAGGTACAAGCGACCAATACCGCGTTCGCGTCGGTGACGCTGCCGGTGTCGGTGAACGTGCGCGGCACCAACTTGAACCAGGTATATCTGGGCGTGTTCCGCGCGGACCCGGACGGCGCTCCGCGCTGGTTCGGCAATCTCAAGCAATATCAGCTCGGCCTGAATTCCAGTACCAACACGGTGTTTCTCGCCGACGCCAACGGGCTCCCTGCCGAGAGCGGGTCAACCGGCTTCATTGTGGATTCCGCGGTGAGTTTCTGGACTTCGGCGTCGAATTTCTGGGCCTACTCGCCCTCAGGAAATCCGCTATCGCCGTCCGATTTGCCGGACGGGCCGGTCGTCGAAAAAGGCGGCGCAGCCGAACGCATCCGCAATATTTATCCCAACCCGGATTCGACCGCGGCGCAAACACGCAGAATTTACACTTGCAATGCAGCCTGCCTGGCGACGGCCAATGCCCCGCTCGCGACTTATCCGTTCAACACTACTACGATCGTGCCGGGGCTCGCGGCGAACATCAGCACGTTCGGCGCGGCCAACTCGACGGAAGTCACCAACATCATCAACTGGGTGCGCGGCATGGACAACGCGCAGGATGAAAACATCAATGGCAGCCTCACCGACATTCGCCCGTCGGTGCATGGCGACGTTCTGCACTCCCGCCCCGCGGTGATCAACTACAATCGCTACGGCAACGACAACGACGTGGTTGTTTACTACGGCTCGAACGACGGTCTGTTTCGCGCGGCCAAAGGCGGCCAGAACACGAGCGACGGTTACGAAAAATGGGCGTTCGTCGCGCCGGAGTTTTATGACAGATTGAAACGCCTGCGTGACAATCTGCCGCCGATCACGGCTGCCGCACTCAAGCCGTATTTTGCCGACGGATCGGTCGGCGTCTATCAGAAGGACGTGAACGGCGACGGCAAGCTCGTCGCGGCCGACGGCGACAAGGTATATCTCTACGTCACCATGCGACGCGGCGGCAGGATGATTTATGCACTCGATGTCAGCGATCCCGATAATCCGAAGCTGCTGTGGCGGCGCGACAACACCAGCCCAGGCTGGGGCGAGCTCGGACAGACCTGGTCGATGCCGCAGCCCCGCAACGTCAGGGGCTCCGTCAATCCGGTGTTGATTTTCGGCGCCGGCTACGATCCAGCGGTCGAGGATCAGGACCCGGTACCGTCAGGTGTCGGCAATACGATGGGGCGGGGCATTTTCGTAGTCGATGCATTTACCGGCAACGTAGTGTGGCAGGCCGGCGCGACCCAACCGGCATCGCTGTCCCCGGGCGAAGTGTTCCTGTGGGAAACGCGCATGACGCATGCGATTCCGTCGGACGTGGCGATAATCGACCGCAATAACGACGGCTATGCCGACCGCGTGTATGTCGGGGATACCGGCGGCAATATGTGGCGTATCGATATCGGAAATCCGTCACCGGACAACTGGACAGTCAACAAACTCGCTTCCGTCGGTTTCGACGCATCTGGAACCCTCGGCAGCCGGCGCAAGTTTCTCTATCCGCCGGACGTCGTTTACTCGAGCGATGCCAATGGTCCGTTTGACGCGGTACTCGCCGGCTCCGGCGACCGCGAGCATCCGTTCAACGGTTACGGTGATGCCGCGCATCCGCTTGCGAACGCGGTGACCAACCGCTTCTACATGTTCAAGGATAGAAGCACGGGTTTGAGCTTCGTCGGCTCGACGTACAACGAGTCCAATTTGTACGACGCGACCGCCAACCTGATCCAGACGGGTTCGACGTCGCAGCAGACTGCCGCGCAATTGGCGCTGACAGCAGCAGGTGGCTGGTACATTACGCTTGGCACCGGCGAAAAGGCCGTGAGCAGCGCGGTCACGCTCGCGGGAACGACGTTCTTCAACACCAACCAGCCCAACCCGCCGACTCCCGGCGCCTGCGTCAGCAATCTCGGCATCGCGCGCGAGTACACCATTAACTTCCAGAATGCCGCAGCGCCCTCGCCGATGGCCGGATTGGCGGTTGCCAGCCGCTACATCACGCACCCGGGAGGCGGCTATCCGCCTTCGCCGGTCGCCGCCATCGTCAATCTCAATGGCAAACTGCAGAATGTGGTGATCTCCGGTACATCGGTATTGAAGCCGCCGGCATCTCCGCTCGGGGCGCGCATTCGAACTTTCTGGAAGCGGTAGTCACGGGGCTGTCCAGTGTCGTGATTCCGGCTTCGTTATCGCTGAGCCACGGATAATCGACGCAACGAACGTGCCGCTTCGTCGGAGTTGAAGCCGGGCGGGGGACATCGCAATTTCGACGACTTGAATACGGCGGCTGCTGCAATCCGGATGGCTGCCGTCACGCGCGCGGCTATAATGCAACTCTTGCAAGCAGTCGTAGGCCGCTTGAGCGATAAACGGAATCACAATGACGGCGAAGGTACTGACCCAGGTCGACAAGGACGGCAACGCGACGGTGGCGTTGAATCGCCCTGAAGTGCATAACGCGTTTGATCCTGAAATGGGCTTGCAACTCATCACGGCGCTGAAAATACTCGAAACAGACCCGAAAGTGCGCGCGGTCGTGCTGATGGGCCAGGGCAAGAGTTTTTCCGCCGGCGCCGATATCGAACACATGAAGAAAAGCGCGAAGTTCTCGAAGGAGCAGAACCGCAAGGCGGCATTCGCTTCCGCGCAGATTTTCCATACGCTGCATACGCTCAGGAAACCGACCATTGCGCGCGTGCACGGCGCGGTGCGCGGCGGCGGTGTCGGCCTCGTTGCCGCGTGCGATGTCGCGATCGGCTCACGCGACGCGACGTTTCGCTTGTCCGAAGTCCGGCTCGGCATCGTGCCCGCGATGATCAGTCCTTATGTCGTCGCGGCGATCGGCGAGCGCCACGCGCGGCGGTATTTCATGTCGGGCGAGGAATTCGATGCGGCGGAAGCCTTCCGCATCGGCCTGCTGCACGACATCGTCGAGCTCGACGATTTGAACGCGCGCGTAGGGGACATGCTGTCGCAGATGTACTGCGGCGGCCCGCAGGCAATCATCGCCGCGAAAAAACAGATCAGCCGCGTCGCGCGCGCCGGCATCACCGAGGCTGTCGTCCTCGACACCGCGAACACCATCGCCGACATACGTGCGACGCCCGAAGCGCAGGAAGGCTTGACCGCGTTTCTCGAAAAGCGCAAGGCCGCGTGGCTGGAACCCATCCTGAAGAAAAAGCCCGCGCGCAAGCGCTAGCCGCGGAGACTCCCGCATGTCTTTACCGAAAAAAGTAAAAATGGTCGAAGTCGGACCGCGCGACGGCCTGCAGAACGAAGCGCAGAACGTGCCGACCGCGACCAAGAT
>JBDSSV010000411.1:0-8797 GCA_039928535.1 Burkholderiales bacterium | reverse complement strand
GCCAGCGTTTCCTCGAGCTTGGGGCCGCTGCGCACGAGACCGACGTGGTCCCACATCAGCTTCTGGATGCGCTTCTTGATTTCCGGCGGACGCACGCCTTCGCTGCGTTGCATGCAGGCCTCAAGCGCGGCCGCGCGGGCACGCGCCCGGTCGATCTGAGCCGCGCCGTTTCCGGCATACTGCTTTGCGTCCGCCGCCGCGGCGATGCCCGCACGCCGTCCGAACACCTGAATGTCGGGCATCGAGCTGCCGCCGAGGCGATTGGCGCCATGCACGCCGCCGGCCGCTTCGCCGCTGACGAAAAGTCCCGGTACGTTGCAGCGGCACCACGGATCGATGCGCGCGCCGCCCAGCGTGTACAGCGCGCTCGGCGTGACCTGGATCGGCTCCTGCATGCGCGCGTGGCCTTCGCCGTAGTTCTCGAGCAGCCGCTTGATGTAGATAGGGCGCTCTTTCAGGAAAGCGTCGAACACTTTCGGATCGGGATGCATGAGCACGCCGCCTTCCGGCGTGCCGCGCCCACCGAGGATTTCCAGCATGATGGCGCGGGCGAGGATGTCGCGCGTGCTGCCTTCTCGCCGCACCGGGTCGTGTTGGAGAACGAAACGCTCGCCCTTGGTGTTCAGGAGATGCGCCGGCTCCGCGTTGGGATCAAAGTGGCGCATGCCGTAGTGCGCGGGCTCGATCAGCGTATAGCCGCGCGCGCTCGGCGGGTAGACGAATGAAATCGGAATGAACTGCATGAACTCGATATCCACGAGTTCGGCGCCTGCGCGTAGCGCTATTGCGATGCCGTCGCCGGTATTGATCGCGGGACCGGAACTGGTTTCGTACAGCTGCGAAGTGCCGCCCGTCGCGATAATCACAGCACCGGCGGAGAAATAACGCCACGCGCCTTTCGACAGATCGAGGACGAGACCGCCGACGACACGCCCCGCATCGTCCTGCACCACGTCGGCCAGCATGTTGAAGTCGCAAATGCGGATGCCACGCTTGTGCAGCTGGTGCAGCATCACCTCCGTGATGCCGATGCCTTCGTCGATCGAGCCCAGCGTGCGCACGAACGTACCGCCGCCGGTCATCGACATGTAGTACTTTTGAATCTCGGTGCGGTCCCACGCCAATCCGTAGCTCTCGAGGTCGTAGGCGCGGTCCATCGCTTCGTCCGCGAGGATGCGGGTCAAGGGATAGTTATTGATGCCGACGCCGGAATCGAGCGTGTCCTGGAAAAAGGCATCGGTGCTGTCGGCCGGATTGAACCCCGACACCGCGTTGTAGCGGCCGCCCGACATGCGGGTATGGTTGGCGCGCCGCGGGCCTTTGGCCAGCAGCACGACTTTCGCGCCGGCGTCGTGCGCCGCAATCGCGGCGCGCATGCCCGCCGCGCCGCTGCCTGCGATCAGCACATCGACGTGCTCAGTGAAGACTTCGATGGTGGCCATCGCTACGCTCCGCTTTCCTTGAACTTCTCGCCGCTCACTTGAATTCCTTGACCTTGCCCTTCAAGTCCGCGTCCACCCAGTTGTCGCCGTAGATGATTTCGAGCGGCTGCTTGCCTTGCTTGATGTCGTCCGCCTGCTGGTGCTCCATGTCCATGCGCTGGCGCGCGGTCTTGATGATTTCCTCCGCCGCCGCCAGCGGTATTACCGCGACACCGTCGTCATCGCCGACCACGATATCGCCGGCACTGATGACCAGGCCGCCGACGTGCACTGGCACGTTGATAGCGCCCGGGGTGTTTTTCTGCGCGGAGCGCGGGCATACGCCGCGGCAGAACGCGGCAAATTTTTCCGTGCGCAACAAATGAATATCGCGCACGCAGCCGTTGGTCACGATACCCATCGCGCCGCGGTTGCGCGCCTGCAGCGACATGTTGTGGCCGAACGAGCCGGTGTTGTTCTCGCGCCCCTCGTCGATCACGAGCACGTCACCCGGCTGCAGCATGGTCAGCGCCTTGTGCGTGGTTATGTTGTCGTTTGGATAATTGAGGACGGTGAACGCCACACCGACCAGCCGGATCTTTTCGAAAATAGGCCGTATCTCCGGCATCATCACGCCGTGCCGGCCCATGGTGTCCGCCAGCGTGGAAGTCCAGATGCCGTCCAACTGCTTGAGCAGCGCGGATGACGGGCGTTGGAAATTGTGATGGATTTGGCCGTACATCGATGGTCTCCCCAAGGGTGAAAAACATCGCGGGCGCTTTTATTTTTTTGTCGCCGCGATGCAAACGAGCGCCATGCTAGCAGACGCCGGATATAGAACAAAATGAAAAATATTGTGTTCACTATCCGTTTTTTGCATACTAAAGGAACTTCAAATAACGCTGCTCAGAGCGAGGGCAGACTCCCCTGCACATGCGCAACCCTGCGGCCGGCAATTGCCTTGTCCACGTCGGACTTTTTCAGCGCCGGGGCAAATAGCCGCATGAAATCGAGCATATAGCCGCGCAAATAGCTCTTGCGCCGTACGACGATACCGAGCGTGCTGGGCGCCAGCAGGCGTTTCGCATCGCGCTGGCGCAGGTTGGCGTCCTTGCGCGCGTCGAAAGCGATGGTCGCCAGCAGCGCGACGCCCAGCCCCATTTCCACGTACGCCTTGCTCACGTCGGCATCGATGGCGCTCAGCACCACGTTGGGCGTGAGGCCGGCGTCGGCAAAAGCCTTGTCGACGATGGCGCGAGCGCTGAAGCCTTCGTCGTAAGTGATGATCGGATAGCGCGCAATCGCGGCGAGCGTCAACGACTTTACGCGCAGCAGCGGATGCCGCGGCGGTGTGACGAGGCTGCGGCTCAGCCCGTAGCACGGCAATACCGCCACCTCCTCCGGCAGGTGCTGCGTCTCCGTGCAAATTGCAATGTCCGCCCGGCCCTGCGCGACGAGTTCGCAGCATTGCGCCGGCGTGCCCTGCCTGAGGTTTAGCTTCACCCGCGGATAGGTCTGCATGAACTTGCGGATGACGGGCGGCAGCGTATAACGCGCCTGCGTATTGGTGGTCGCTATCGAAAATTCCCCGGCGGCGAGCTGCGACAGGTCATCGCTGACACGCTGCATGTTTTTCGCATCGTCCAGCATGCGGCGCGCGATCGCCACCACCTCGCGCCCCTGCGGCGTCATGTCGAGTATCTTGTTGCGCTTGCGCACGAAAAGCTCGATGCCGAGCTCTTTCTCGAGCTCCTGGATCTGGCGCGTAATGCTCGGCTGGGTGCGGAACAGCGACTGCGCTGCACCGGAGATCGTGTAGCCGCGATCGACCACTTCGCACAGCGCCTTTAGTTGTTTGAGGTTCATGCGGTCCTTCGACGTCGATTTAAGAGGGCGAAGAAACCGCAGCGGGCCGACTGCCCTGCCGGCCGACCACTACTGCTTGAACACCACCGGCGCCAGCGTATGCTGGTCGATCATCACGTCAACGATCGCCGGCTTGCCGCTGGCGAACGCGCGTTGCAGCGCGCCTTCCAGATCACCCGGCCGCGTGACGTGCTCGCCGTGCGCGCCAAACACCTTCGCCAGCGCGCCGAAATCGGGGTTCTTGTAATCGACCGCGTAGAAGCGCCCGCCGTAATGCTCGTTCTGGAACGCGCGCTCGTTGCCGAGTCCCTGATCATTGAACACGACGTAAACCACCGGAATATTCTCGCGCATTGCGGTCTCGAGCTCGCCGATGTTGCACATCGCCCCCATGTCGCCGGACGCGCATAGTACGGGTCGATCCGGCCGCGCGAGCTTGGCGCCCAGCGCAATCGGGAATGAGCCGCCAACCGACGCCCAGTCGTCGATGCAGAAAAAGGTGCCGGGCTCGTAGCTCTTGAAGTAGCTGCGCACGTGCTTGCCGCCATTGCCCGCGTCGACCACGAGGAGGCCGTCCTTCGGCAGCACCTTGCGTATCATGTGCGCGACGAACTGCGATTGGATCGGCTCGGCGTCGTGCTTCACCACGCCTTGCAGCTCGCTCTCCCACTCCGCGCGCGCTTTCGCGACGTCGACCCAGGATTTTCGAAGTTTGGCTTTGGCGGCACGCTCGGTGAGGCCCGCGATGAAACTCAGCGCCGACCCGGTCACCCCAAGCGTTACGGGAAACACGATGCCGATCTGGCCGGGCGCCGCGCTGTGATGCACGAGCTTCGCCTTCGCGTTGAAGACGCCGTACTTGTGCATTGTCGAGAACACATCGATGTGCGCGCCGATCGCGACGATCAGGTCGGCCTTGGGCACGATCCGGTTGGCGCTGCCGAAGCCATTACGCCCGAGCGGACCCAAGGCCAGCGCATGCGACGACGGAAATGCGTCCGGCGAATATTGCAGTGCGCCGACAGGTATGCCGGTAAGTTCGGCGAGCTGCGCCATCGCTTCAGTGGCGCGCTCACTGATGACGCCGCGGCCGACGACGAACACGGGCCGCTCCGCTTTCGCAAGTAGCGCATAAACCTCATCGAGCTGTTCGCTGTTGCACGACGGTAACTGCGTATTACGGTAAGCGGCGGGCGCAATAGCTTCGACCGCGGTTTGCTCGAGCAGCACTTCGCTCGCGGCCTCGATGTGCGTCGGCCCCTGCGGCTCGGTCAGCGCGACGCGAAACGCGCGGCGCACGCATTCCTGCACCTTCTCGACGTTCGGTATGCTGTACGCCCATTTGGTGATCGGCCGCATGAACGTAACCTGATCCATATCCTGTGTCGCATCGCGCTCGCGCATGACGCTTTCCTGCACCCCGCAGATGCTGATCACCGGCACCAGACCGCGATGCGCGGCGCCGATCGCGGTCGCGAGATTCGTGACGCCCGGCCCTTCGGTCGCCGTCACCACCGCCGGCCGCATGCCCGCTCGCGCGTAGCCATAGGCCATGAACGCAGCGCCCTGCTCGTGGCGCGTCAATATGAACCGGATCTGCGGCGTGTCGCGTAGCGCGTCGATGATCGCGAGGTTCTGCGTGCCCGGAATACCGAATACATGATCGACGCCCTCGCGCAGCAGCGCATCGACCAGCGCGCGCGCGCCGGTCACCGTTTTGACGCTGTTTTTCTCCGTGGAATCCATTGAAGTGCGGCTCCTCTTTTTGCAGTTACGGTGCTTTAATGCCGGCGTCCCGGATTACCCGTCGCCACAACGTGACTTCTTTGTGCAGCGTAGCGCGAAATTCCCCCGGCGTGCTGCCCTTCGCATTCAGGCCCAGTGTGGCGAGACGATCTACTACGTCGGGCAGCGCCAGGATGCCGACGATCTCCGTACTGAGCTTGTCGATGACGCGCACTGGTGTCCCGGCAGGCGCCAGGATGCCGTACCAGACGGTGACATCGAAGCCCGCGAGTCCCGACTCAGCGATGGTTGGCACATCCGGCAACGCTGACGACCTCGCCGGCGTGCTCACGGCGACGGCATGCACGCGTGCCCCCCGCACGAAAGGCAACGCCGCTGCCAGTGATGAAAATCCGAGCTGCGTTTCGCCGCTGACGATGGCTGTGGTGGCGGGAACGCCGCCTTTGTAGGCAACATGCGTGAGATCAATTTTGGCTTGCTGTTTGAACAGTTCTGCGGCGAGGTGTAGCGGCGCGCCCACTCCGGAAGACGCGTAACGCATTTGTCCAGGATTAAGCTTGGCCAATGCGATCAGTTCGGTCACGGATTTCGCTGACACCGCAGGATGCAGGAGCAACACTAGAGCGCCGGATGCAACCTGGGTTACAGCGGTCAAATCCCGCACGGGATCGAACGCCAGTCCGGGATACAGATCGGTGCTGGTGGCCAGCGCACTGGTGGCGCCGATGAAGAGCGTATAGCCATCCGGCGGCGCCTTTGCCGCGAGTTCGGCACCGAGATTGCTCGACGCGCCAGGCCGATTGTCGACGATGACCGGCTGCTTCCAGCGTTCCGTCAAATGTTGGCCGATTGTCCGCGCCAGCACACGGGGGGCGCCGCCGGCGGGAAAACCGTCGATAATGCGGATAGGCCGGGTCGGATAATTCTGTGCGGGCGCGGGACCGATGATCCCCACGAGCAAGACGAACTGAGAAAACGCCAAACCACGGATCGAATACATATTCACGGTTGCTCCTCAATACACTGCAGGCAGCCGCCGCAGCGAATTTCGATAATTTCGCCGGCGAGCGCGCTTCGCGCATACCCGGCACCTCTGTGCCGCCTCACCTGGCGTCCCGTCTGCGCGGATTCGCGCCGGCGTGTGACACGTGGCTCCTGTCAGGCGGTTCTCGCCGCGCCGGACCGGAGCGTTCTGCAATCCATTCTAACCGCTACGGCCGCGCACGCGGCGAACCCGTGCTTTAGTCATCAGGTTGATTCGTCGGCTGCCACTACTTTCGCGGACAATAATTGGGTAGCATCGGCGCATGCGCCGCCATCGAGGTGAAACTTGAAATTCTCCACCAGACCTGCCCGACTAGTTGCTGCCGTCATTTTTGCCGCCACCGCCTGCGAGAACTTTGCGCAGGACAAGCCGGCGGATTATCCGCTACGCCCGATCCGGCTCATCGTCGGTGTGCCAGCCGGCGCGGGCAACGACACCGTCACGCGCTCGGCAGCGCAAATGCTGAGCGAGCGCTGGGGCCAGACCGTCGTCGTCGACAACCGCTCCGGCGGCGGCACCGTGATTTCGGTGGAGCTCGGCGCGCAGGCGGTTCCCGACGGCTATACGATACTGAGCGCGACCGACACGCTGATGCTGGTCGGTGCGTTAAAACGCGTGCCCTTCGATATCCGCAAGGCGTTCGAGCCCATCGTCGTCATGACGACGCAGCCGTACATACTCGTGATCGAGCCCACACTGCCGGTGAAATCGGTGAAAGATCTCGTCGCCTTGTCGAAAACCAAAACTCTGAGCTATGGCAGCTCGGGTATCGGCACGATGGTGCACCTGGGCATGGAGCGGCTCGCCCAGATGTCGGGCGGCAACCTGGCGCACGTCCCCTATAAGGGCACGGCACCGGCGCTCGTCGGTGTCATGTCGGGTGAAATCAATATGGTGCCGGCCAGCGCGATTTCCGCCTCCGCCGCGATGAAAACCGGCAAGGTGCGCGCGCTCGCGGTGATGGGATTGAAGCGCGTCGCGGCCTATCCCGACCTGCCGACGGTCGACGAGTCGGGCTTTCCCGGCTTCAAGATCATCAATAGCTACAACCTGTTCGCGCCGGCCGGCACACCGCGTCCCATCATTCTCGCGATCAACCGCGTGGTCACGGCGGGCATGAACGCGCCGGCGATGGTGCAGAAGCTCGCGGCCGAGGGAAGCGAACCCGCCGAGCGCATGACGCCCGACCAGCTCAAGGTGCAGTTCGCGCGCGAGTACGTCGAAGTTGAAAAGCAGGTGCGCCAGTCGAGCATCAAGTTGTACTAGGCGCTGCACCCGACGATAAAAAATAAAAGGCAAGGAACCAATTGATGAGCGGCACCCCTCCCGGATCAGCAATGGACATCAACGAAGTGTTTCGCGGCGGCGGGCGCTCGCTCGAATTCCTCGACGAAATCAACAAAGCGTCGGTGGTCATGCTCGACAAGGCGCGCATCCTGCCGCCAGCGCTCGCGAAGAAAATCGCGCGCGGCATCGCCGCCGTCATCGCCCAGCGCGCGGATTCGGCGCAGCACTCGGCCGATTACCTCGACTATGAGCCGCGCCTGCTTGCCGCGGCGGGACCCGACGCTTCACGCCTGCATACCGGACGCAGCCGCCAGGACATCGCCTCCACGATCGCGCGCATGAACCTGCGCGACGGCCTCACTCAGGAAATCAAAGCGCTCATCGTCGCGCGCGAGAGGCTGCTCGCCGTCGCGCGACGGCATCAGGAAACCATCATTCCCGCCTACACGCACGGCGTGCAGGCGCAGCCCACTACGTTCGCGCATTACCTGCTGGCGCTTGCCGCAATGCTGGCACGGCAGACCACGCGCCTGCTGCAGGCCTATGAACGCGTAAACCAGAACCCGCTCGGCGCAGCGGCGCTCGCCACCTCGAGTTTTCCGCTCGACCGCCAACATTTAAGCGTGCTGCTCGGCTTCAAGGGCCTCGTCGAAAACGCGTACGACGCCAATCATCTGTCGCCGGTCGACAGCGCGCTCGAAGTGGCGGGCGCATTAAGCATCGCCGCCGTCCAGCTCGGCCAGTTCGCGCAGGATATCCACGCGCAGTACGCGGAGGCGGTGCCGTGGTTCATGCTGGCCGCGGGGGAACTCACGGGTATCAGCAGCATCATGCCGCAGAAGCGCAACCCGGCGGCGCTCGAGCAGCTGCGCGCGCAGGCGAGCCTCATGGTCGCCGACATGCAGGGCGTGATGCTCCTCTCCCACAACACAAGGATCGGGATGTTCGACTACCGCATGTACGATCCGGTGCCGTGCGCGCGCCCGCTGCAGGTGTTCAAGCTCTTTCAGCAAATCGTCGATGGCATCGTCGTCAACAAGGAGCGCGCGCTCGCCGAAGTCCGCGCCGACTATTCGACCACCACCGAAATCGCCGATGCGCTGCTGCAACGTGGCGACGTGCCGTTTCGCGTCGGCCATCATTTCGCTTCACAGTTGACGGATTACGGCCGCGGCAAAGGGCTCAAGCTGCATGAAATTCCGTATGACGAAGCCGCGCGCATTTACGCTGCGGGTACGAACACACCGTTTCCGCTGAGCGCGGCGGACTTCGCGGAAATCATCAGCGCCGAATACATGGTATTCGGCCGCAAGGGCATCGGCGGTCCACAGTTGGCCGAGGTGGAGCGTATGCTGGCGGCGGAACGCGACAAAGCCGGCGCCGACCGCGCTAGCTTGCAGGACATCAACGGCCATCTCGCGCACTCGCGCGC
>JBDSSV010000410.1:0-2990 GCA_039928535.1 Burkholderiales bacterium | reverse complement strand
CGGCTTGGCGTCGTCGAGCAGTTTTTCAAACGCGTCCTTGCCGAGCTTGCGCACATAGGTATCGGGGTCTTCGCCCTGCGGCAGAAATAAAAACGACAGCTGCTTGCCGTCGACGAGCTGATCGAGGCTGTTTTCTAGCGCGCGCCACGCGGCGCGGCGGCCGGCATCGTCGCCGTCGAAACAGAATACGACTTCTTCGACCTGACGCAGCAGTTTCTGCACGTGCGTCGGTGTCGTCGCTGTACCAAGCGTGGCGACTGCATAGCCGATGCCGTGTTGCGCGAGCGCGACGACGTCCATGTAGCCTTCGACGACCACCGCGCGGCCGGCGTCGCGTATCGCGCGCCGCCCCTGATACAGGCCGTAGAGCTCGCGCCCCTTCTCGAACAGCGAGGTCTCGGGCGAATTCAGGTATTTCGGCTCGCCCTTGTCGAGCACGCGGCCGCCGAAGCCGATAATGTGGCCGCGCTGATCGACGATCGGAAACATGATACGGTCGCGAAAACGGTCGTAACGCTTGCCTTCGTCGCCCTGGATCACGAGCCCGGCGGCAACCAGCGCCTTCGAGTTGTAATCGGGAAATTCGACCTGCAGATTCTGCCAGCCGTCGGGCGCATAGCCGATGCCGAAATCCTTGGCCACTTCGCCGGAGAGGCCGCGCTGCTTCAAATATTCAATAGCGCGCGGTGCGCCTTTCAGCTGGTTGCGGTAATACTGCGCGGCCTTGAGCAGCACCTCGTAGAGGTCGTCACCCTCCTCGGTTTTGCCGCGCGGTTTCTCCGCCTTGAATTCCGGCATCTGCATGCCGGCGCTCTGCGCGAGGTCTTTCACCGCGTCGATGAAACCGACGCCCGCGTACTCGATCATGAAACCGATCGCGGTGCCGTGCGCGCCGCAGCCGAAACAGTGATAGAACTGCTTGGTCTGGCTGACGGTAAACGACGGGGTTTTCTCGCCGTGGAACGGGCAGCAGGCGACGTAGTTGGCGCCCGCCTTCTTCAAGGGCACATAGCGCTCGACCACGTCGACGATATCGACGCGGTTCAGAAGGTCCTGAATGAAGGATTGGGGTATCAAGTCGCGAGGATTGAGAATCGAGGATTAAGGATTGAGCAATACTCAACCCCCGTGCCTCCACATTCCGATGATAGACGATTCCAGCGCAGGTTCGAGCGCGCGCGAAAACGACGGCTACCCGGCGAGCTTCGCCCTGATCAGCGCCGAGACTTTGCCCATGTCGGCCTTGCCGGCAAGCTTGGTCTTGAGGATCCCCATCACCTTGCCCATGTCAGAGATCGCTTTGGCGCCCGTCGCCTGCATGGTGGCAGCAATCTCGGCTTCGACTTCAGCGTCCGACAACGCCTGCGGCATATAAGCCTGCAGCACGCCGACTTCGAATTTCTCGGTGTCGGCCAGGTCCTGCCGGCCGCCTTTTTCGAATTGCGCGATCGACTCACGGCGCTGCTTAAGCATCTTGTCGATGATGGTGACGACGTCGGCATCGGACAGCTCGACGCGCTCGTCGACTTCTTTTTGCTTCATCGCGGACAGCAGCAGGCGGATCGCCGACAGGCGCGGCGCGTCCTTCGCGCGCATGGCGGCTTTCATGTCATCGCTGATCGTGGCTTTGAGGGACATTTGCGGGTGATGAGTGATGCGGGATGGGTTATGGGAGAAAGCAAAAAGGGCGAAGGTTTTACCCTTCACCCTTCACTCATGGCCTAGTACCGGTTTATCAGAACAGTTTTGGCGGCAGCATGTGCGAACGCAGGCGCTTGTAATGGCGCTTGACCGCCGCAGCATGCTTGCGTTTACGTTCCGAGGTGGGTTTCTCGTAGAATTCGCGCGCGCGCAATTCGGTGAGCAGCCCGGTTTTTTCCACGGTGCGCTTGAACCGGCGCATCGCGACTTCAAACGGCTCGTTCTCTTTGACTCTGACTGTCGGCATACTTCGGTGTCCCGGTCGGAAAAGCGAAAGGCGCGTATTATAGCAGCGGCTAAACCGTTGTCAAAGCACTGGTCTAGAGTGCGTAACAGCCCCGCTTTCGCCCCCCACCATGCTCGTTTTAGGCATCGAAACCTCGTGCGATGAAACCGGTGTCGCGCTCTACGATAGCGCGCGCGGCCTGCTCGCGCATAAGCTGCATACCCAAGCCGCGCTGCACGAGGAATACGGCGGCGTCGTGCCGGAACTCGCGTCGCGCGATCATATTCGGCGCGTGCTGCCGCTGTCGCACGACATCTTGCGCGAGGCGGGCGTGACGCTGCAGGAACTCGACGCCGTGGCCTATACGCAGGGTCCGGGACTGGCCGGCGCGTTGCTGGTAGGCGCAAGCGTCGCGCACGGCCTCGCCTACGCGCTGGGCATACCCGCGCTTGGCATCCATCACCTCGAAGGTCACCTGCTGTCGCCGCTGATGGCGCAACCGGCACCTGTCTTTCCGTTCGTCGCGCTATTGGTGTCGGGCGGCCATAGCCAGCTGATGCGCGTCGCCGGCGTCGGCGATTATGAATTGCTCGGCGAAACGCTGGACGATGCCGCCGGCGAAGCATTCGATAAAACGGCGAAGCTACTCGAGCTCGGTTATCCGGGCGGACCTGCGCTCGCCGCGCTGGCCGAACAAGGCACTCCCGGACGCATCAAGCTGCCACGGCCGATGCTGCACAGCGCAAACCTCGACTTCAGTTTTAGTGGCCTGAAAACCGCGGTAGTGCTGCAAGTGAAAAAAGCCGCGATGACAGATCAGGCTCGCGCCGACATCGCGGCGGAATTCCAGGCCGCGATCGTCGACGTGCTGGTGGCGAAAGCGCTGGCGGCGCTCGAGCGCTGCGGCGTCAGTCAATTAGTGGTGGCCGGCGGGGTGGGCGCGAATCGCGAACTGCGCGCGCGTCTGACGCGCGACTGTAACCGCGCCGGCTGCAGCGTGTTTTATCCGGCGCCGGAGTTCTGCACTGACAATGGCGCGATGATCGCCTTCGCGGCGGCGCTC
>JBDSSV010000409.1:0-6969 GCA_039928535.1 Burkholderiales bacterium | reverse complement strand
GGGCCCGCTGCGGCAATCGTCGAGGTCGACGAAATGCGGCCCGTCGTCGTGCCACAGTATGTTGCCGGCGTGACAGTCGCCGTGCAGGCGTATGTTGCGCACGGGCCCCGCGCGCTCGTAACTCCGGTCGATGCGTTCGAGCGCGTCGTTTACTATCGCCTCATAGGCATCCGTGAGATCGTCCGGCACGAATTCATGCTCGATGACGAAATTCGCCGGTGCTTCGCCGAAACTTTCGATATCGATTGTCGGCCGGCTGGTAAACGGCCGCAACGCGCCCACCGCATGGATGCGTCCGAGAAAACGCCCGATCCAGCGCAGCGTATCGCTGTCATCGAGTTCGGGCGCGCGTCCCGCCTGTTTCGGAAACAGCGCGAAGCGGTAGCCGCCGCACTTGTGCAGCGTGACGCCGTCGCCATCCGCCAGCGGCGCGACGACCGGAATTTCACGCGCGGCCAGCTCGCGCGCATAGGCGTGTTCCTCGAGTATTGTGTCGTCGCTCCAGCGCTGGGGGCGATAGAACTTGGCGACCAGCACGCTGCCGTCATCGAGCCACGCCTGGTAGACGCGGTTCTCAAAACTGTTCAGCGGGTACTGGCGCCCGTCACAGCGGTGGCCGCAGCTTTCGACGGCATCCAGCACGAGATCGGGCGTGAGATTCTGATAAGGCAGATCGGCCATGGTGCGGCCGAACATACCATTAACCGCGCGTTATTTCAGGAACGCGGGCGAAATCAGACGCAGGCCGACCGAAATCCAGCGGCTCGCACCGATGTTGCCGGCTTCGGCCCCGATCGTCGCATCGATCTGGACGCGGTTAGGTACCAGCCACGCGCGCACGCCGCCTTGATACGACGGGCGCGTATGGTTGCTGCCGAAAACCTCCGCGATCAGAAACATGCGGCGCGTGAGACCAAACTCGGTGCCTACTCCCCATGTCGCGGAATTTAGCGGATCGACACCCGCGCGCTGCACGCCGGCATTGACGTGCACGAACAGCCGGTCATCCCACAGCGAACGCGTATACGGCATGTAGGCATAGTAATTCGGCACCTGGTCCGCCGCGCCGTTCGAGCGCACGACCCCGCCAACCGCGAGGCCATAGGAATAGCCGTTGGTTTCCAGCGTCTTGAACAGGGTTTTTCCCTGGATTTGCACCGTGCGCGTATTGCTCCTCGTCCCAAGGTCATCGACCGGCAGTTCGGCGCTGCCGAGGGTCATTTCGAGGTTGCCGCCCGGATTGCATGCCGGCAACGTCCACAATTCCTTGCTATCGCGGTTGAAACGGCGCCACGCCTCGAGCTGACAGGCGCCGGCGTCGACGAGGCGCGCATCGTCGGTAACCATCGGCCTCGCCGCATGCGCTTCGGCAACGCTCAACGCCAGCACGACGCCGATCCAGTTCCAATAATTGCTGAAATTTCGCATTGAGTTAATCGCCAATACCGGCAGCGGCACGCGATTTTACCCCACCGTCCGCAGCCGGAAGTTAAAATCAGGCAACACGGAAGAACTTACCTCACTAATGCCGTTAAACTAAGCCATGCTCACCGGTTATACACTCGTCAACGGCACCATTCACAAAGTCGCCGTCACCCAATACGCCGACCTCACTCCTGAAATGGTGTGGCTGGATATCAACAATCCGACTGAGCAGGACCGCCAGTGGATCAAGCAGGCCTATAGCCAGGAGTTACAGTTCATCGAAGAACTCGGTGAAATCGAGGCGAGCGAGCGTTTCTACCGCGACGAGAACGGGCTGCACCTGCACCTGTATTTTCTGGCGACCAGCGGCGAATTTTCGCGCAACGTCAACGTTGGCTTCACAATCAACAACGGCCGGCTGTATACACTGCGCAGCGACGACCTGCCCGAATTCCGGATTTTCGCGGCGTCGGCCGCCAAGAATCCCGACCTATGCCAAGGGCCCGCGGCGGTGCTTACCGGCATCGTGTGGACGCGCATCGGCCAGATGGCCGATCTCTACGAACGTCTGCAAGCGGAGCTCGAGCCGATCAGCCAGGCAATTTTCCGCGCGAATGCGCGCTCGATGCCGCGCGTGCTCGAATCGCTCGCGCGCATCGAAGATGTCAACGGCAAAGTGCGTCTGGGCCTGCTCGAGAACAAGCGCGCGATGTCCAACCTGCTGCGCAGCACCGAGGCCGCGACTCAATTGCCGGCGCTCAACGAGATACTGCTCGACATCGAATCGCTGATGACGTTTTCGACGTTCCTCGCCGAGCGCGCGAAGTTCCTGATGGACGCGGTCATCGGCATGATCAACCTGTCGTTCAACAAGCGGCTCAATATCTTCACCGTGCTGTCCGTGGTCCTCATGCCGCCGACCTTGATCGCAAGCATTTACGGCATGAATTTCCGCCACATGCCGGAACTCGACTGGTACTACGGTTATCCGCTGGCACTCCTGCTGATGGTGGTAGTGGCGGCCGGACCCATTCTTTATTTGAAGCACAAAGACTGGTTGTAGACCGCAAACCCGTCAGTGGCAGGTTACTCCCGCGTCCAGCCTGTCGGCATCGCGCACACTAACGAACCACGGCAGCCCGTGCGGGTCGAGCGCCGGCAGCACCCTTTCCACGCAGCGCACATTGCCGACGCGGCAGGCGGCGAGCAACTCTCCGATCGAGTCGACGATGCGCGCGACATTATCGAGCGGGTGCAACGGCCAGCGAAAGCCGTCGAGCACGGTGTCGTCGAATTGCGAGCTCAGGCTGACGCGGACATCGGCGTCGTCATGCGCGCTGATGACGGCGACCGGATCGCCGGTAGCACCGCGGAAACGCCGCACCGCATTGCTCACGAAGAGGTTAAAAGCCGCATCGAGCTGCGCACAACGTCCCGCATGCGCGGCGCGCAGCAGCTCAAGCGGCGGCCGCGCGAGCGGCAGAACTTCAACGCCTGCTTGCGCGAACTGCGCCGCCAGCAGCCGCGTGAACGGCATGCCCCAGATCCCGATATTTGCTGCGGTCTCGACGAATGAAGGCGCGGTCGCCGGCGCAATGCCGGCGCCGACCAGAAAACGCAGATGCACTTCCTCGCCCGGCTTCTCGATGACAATCGGCGACGGCGGAAATTCGCGCCGCGGCGCGTCGATGTCCCGCGTCCACTTGTACACTTCGGACGATGTAATGGTGTCCATGGTTTCCAGCGAGCACAACGCGTTGCCGAGTCCGAAATTACGTGTCGGTCCCAGCGCGCCATGCTGCTCGAACAGCGCGGTGACCTCGGCAATGTCCGGAACAACGCCGGGCAAGGTCGCCGGCCGGTTGCTGCCCGTAATGATCACGAGCGGCAACGCAAACAGCCGCGCGATAATGGCGCCCTCCGTCGGCGCCGCTTCCGGTTGGTGCGCGGCCTCGCCTATGGCCCGCCAGACTTCTGCGTAAGACGCCGGCGACGGCGCGGCGCGCAAAGCGCTCATGACCCGCACATCATCGCCGTTCTCAAGCATGGCCTTCAGGCGCCCGCTTAAGTCCGAAGTTGGCGGTTCCGACCCGGCGGTGGTCGCGCTCTCCGCATAACGGCGCGGATCCGGTATCTGCAACGCCATTTAATCGAGACGGATGCCGAGTTGCCTGATGAGCCGGTCCCACTTCTCGATATCGGTCCTGATCTCGGCCGCGAACTGCGGCGGCGACGTCGGTGCAAACTCAACGCCGAGGTTGCCGATGCGTTCCTTCACGTCGGGCAGCAGCAATGCGCGATTGAGCTCGGCATTGACGCGCGTCACGATGTCGGGCGGCGTGCCGGCGGGCGCGATCAGGCCTTGCCACTGCGCCGCCTCGTACCCCGGCAGGCCTGCCGACTCCGCGAGCGTGGGGATTTCCGCCGCGACACCGGCGCGTTTCGCGCTAGTCACGGCCAGCGCCTTGAGCCGGCCGGCACGCACGTGCGGCAGCGCCGCCGCGAGTATCGGCAGATTCATCATCACCTGCCCGCCCATCACGTCGGTCAATGCCTGCGCGGTGTTCTTATAAGGAATCTCGACGATATCGACTTTCGCCATCGCCTTGAAGTATTCGACGAACAGATGACTCGGCGCGCCTTTGCCGGACGACGAGTAATCGAGCTTGCCGGGCTGCGCCTTGGCCAGCTTGATCAGCGCTCTGACGTCATTCACCGGCAGGTTTGGATGCACGACGAGCACGCTCGGAATAAAACCGATGCGGCCGACCGGCACGAAATCCTTCAGCGCATCGTACGCCGGTTTCGCGTAAAGGCTGGGCGCGACCGCCCACGATGTCGAGCCGAGCAGCAGCGTATAGCCATCGGGCGCCGCCTTGGCCACGACCTGCGCGCCAATCACGCCGCCCGCCCCTTCGCGATTTTCGACGACGACCTGCTGCCCCCACGATTCGGTGAATTTCGGTCCGAGCGTGCGCGCGAATACGTCGCTGCCGCTGCCGGCCGAGAACGGCACGATAATGCGCACGGGCTTGTTGGGGAACCCCTGCGCCAGCGCACCGCTGCACGCAAGCATCCACCACACCGCGCTGATGGTCCTGTTCATGATGAGTCCTCCTGTGCCTTCAGCTCAGTCGACGCGCGCGCCCGACGCCTTCACGACTTTTTCCCACTTGGCGAGATCACGCTTGATCAACGACGCGAATTGCTCCGGCGTTCCGCCTACCGGCTCGGCGCCCTGCGCGCCGAGCAGATCCTTGAGCGCGGCGGCCTTCAGCCCCTGATTCATCTCTGCATTGATGCGCATGACGATGGCTCTCGGCGTACCGCGGGGCACGGTGACACCGAACCAGTTGGTCACCTCATAACCGGTTACCGTCTCGCCTATGGTCGGCAGATCCGGCATCGCCGACGAACGTTTTGCCCCGGTGACTGCCAGCCCGCGCAGCCGGCCGGCCTTGACTTGCGGGATCAGCGGCACTGCGCTGGCAATGGTGGCATTCAGTTGTCCGCCGATCAGCTCCGCAAACATCGGGCCGGTTCCTTTGTACGGGATATGCACGAGATCGACGCCTGCCATGGTCTTGAACAATTCCATCGCGAGGTGGCTCGACGAACCGCTGCCGCCCGAGCCGTAATTCATTTGCCCCGCTTTCGCTTTCGCCAGCGCGATGAATTCCTTGACCGATTTGGCCTCCACTTTCACGTTGGTCGCCAGCATCAGGGGCGCGGCCACGAACTGCACCACTGCATCGAAATCCTTAATCGGGTCGTAATCGACTTTCTTGTAAAGGAAGGGGTTGATCACATACGGTATCGACGTGAACAGCAGCGTATAGCCGTCAGCCGCCGAGTGGGCGACGATTTCAGTCGCGACCAGTCCGCCGGCGCCGCCGCGGTTGTCGACAACCACCTGCTCGTGCAAACCGGCCGACAGCGACTGCGCCGCCAGACGTCCGAGAATATCGCCCGCGCCGCCCGGCGGAAATCCGACCACCAGCCGCACCGGCTTGTCCGGGTATTTTTGCGCGGCCACGGGCCCCGTGCCTGTCACCGTCATCGCCAGGATCGCGCAATACCGCGCCAAACGCTGCAGTGCCGTTAGTTTTTCCGCCTCACTCCTCACGCCTCTCTCCTCACGATTTTCATTCCGGCTTGGCACCCGACACAGCTACCGCCTTGCCCCACTTCGTCACTTCGGTCTTGAAGAATGCCGCGAACTGCTCGGGCGTATCACCGACGAATTCCGCGCCTTCGGACGAAATGCGGTCCGTCACCTCGGGAATCTTGATGATGCGCACGACTTCCGCATGCAGCTTGTTGACGATGTCGCGCGACGTGCCGCTCGGCACCGCGATACCGAACCACGAGCCGGTCTCGAAGCCTTTGAGTCCCTGCTCGTCGATCGTCGGAATATTGGGCGTCACGGCCACGCGCTTCAGGCTGGTCACGCCGAGCGCCCGCGCGCGGCCGGTCTTGACATGCGGTAGCGTCGACACGAACGCGCCGAAATACACTTCGATGTGACCGGCCACCAGATCGATCAGCGCGGGCGTCGCGCCGCGATAAGGGACGTGAATCATCTTGACGCCGGCCATGGTCTTGAACAGTTCGCCGGCGAGATGATGCGGGCTGCCGATGCCGGTCGAGCCATGGCGTAGCTGATCGGGATGCGCGCGGGCAATGCCGATCAAGTCCTTGATGTTTTTTGCGGGCACTGACGGATGCACGACAACAATGCCCGGCACTTTCGCGATGTCCGTCACAAACGTGAAATCCTTGAACGGATCGTACGCGAGCTTGGGATACAGCGTGACGTTGATTGCGTTTGCGACGGTAGGCATGAACAGCGTGTAGCCGTCGGGCGGCGATTTGGCGGCGATCTCCGAGCCGATGTTGGTGCCGGCGCCCGCGCGATTCTCGACGATGACCGACTGGCCCCACGCCTCGGTGAAACGGGCGCCGACCGCGCGCGCCAGGATATCCGCCGCGCCGCCCGGCGTATAGCCAACGATGAAGCGGATCGGCTTCACGGGATAGCTCTGCGCCTGCGCGCCGCTCACTGCAAGTGCCGTCACGACCGAAACTCCGAGTAAGAATGCTGCCGCACGGCCAAATCCGTACCCATTGCAATGAATCGCGAGTCGCAATTTACGTGCCATGCCGGTTCTCTCCATTCATTCCTCCGCTTTCTTGCTGGTTACAAACAGCCGTCTATGCCCTGCGCGACGCTGCCGGCAATGCGCGCGCGTGCATCCGCATCGCGCATAACGACCTCTTCGTCGCGATTGACGATGACGCCGGCCTCGAACAGCACCGCCGGCATCGTCGCATGCCTCAACACCGCCAGATGATCGAAAAAATGCACGCCGTTGGCCTTGTCCGCAAACGGGCGGTTTTCGCCAAGCACCGCATCGGCATGATACAGCGATGGCTGGAATCCCGCAGTCACCAGCGCCGCGCCTATCGCCGAGGCGCAGCGCAACGCCTGCCGCCACGCCGGGTTTTCGCGCGAGACGAACAGCGAGAAGCCCGCGATCCGGT
>JBDSSV010000408.1:0-2765 GCA_039928535.1 Burkholderiales bacterium | reverse complement strand
CGGTTTCGCCTCGTTGTGCACTCTTGAGCGACGCGGGACGGTCCAGCGTCGTATTGCCGACGATCAGGCCGTCGATTTTTTCGGCGAGCGCGACTTCGGCGATGTCGCGTATCGCGTCGCGATCAAGGTCAGGCCCGACTTTGAACAACAGCGGCGGCAGGCGGCCAGCACCGGTGGCGTTCTGGCGTGCTGATTTTGCGCGCACCACCACTTCCCGCATCTGCTCGCGCCCCTGCAGGTTGCGCAGGCCCGGTGTGTTAGGCGACGACAGATTGCAGACGAGGTAGTCGGCAAGGCCGCCGACCGCGGCAATGCCCTTGGCATAGTCGTCCGCGGCGTCGGTGGCGTCGCGGTTCTTGCCGACGTTGGCGCCGACGATCCCGCGCGCCCCGCCGCCCTGCCGCCGCGCCTGCAATCGCGCGACGAACGCCGCGAGGCCTTTGCTGTTGAAACCGAAACGATTGATGACCGCCTCGTCGGCGGCGAGACGGAACAGCCGCGGCCGCGGATTTCCCGGCTGCGGCTGCGGCGTGACGGTGCCGGCTTCAACGAAACCAAAACCCAGCGCGAGCATCGCATCCATCACCTCGGCATCTTTGTCGAACCCGGCAGCGAGCCCGAGCGGATTTTTGAACTCGAGGTCCCAGACGCGCGTCGACAATAGCGGATCGTCTCTTTCATGGCTGCTGCCGGCGAGGCCCAGCCGCAGCGCCCACAGCGTCACGCTGTGCGCGGCTTCCGGGTCGATGAGATGCAGCAGCGGGCGTGCGATGCGAAACGAAAAATTTGCCATGAAAGTGATGCCGCCGCCGTAGACTTCGGTTTGCCGCGCGGCACGCGCCGCGTGCGCCGGGAGCGCAATTCGCTTCTGCTACAATCGGCGCAAACTCTACACGATGACGCATGACGGAGCAACGCAACGGTCAGCGTCGCCGCCACCGCGAGGGACCGCCATGAAACGCCTGATAGTCGCCATCACCGGAGCCTCCGGCGTCATCTACGGCATCCGCACGCTGGAAGTGCTGCGCGATATCGACGATATCGAGACTCACCTCATACTGACGCCTTCCGGCGCCCGCACCATTCTCGAGGAAACCGATTACAGCGCCGATCAGGTGCGCAAGCTCGCCGACCATCTGTACAACTACAAGGACATTGGCGCGTCGATTTCCAGCGGATCGTTCAAGACCGAAGGCATGCTGGTCGCGCCTTGCTCCGTAAAGTCGCTGAGCGGCATCGCCAATTGCTATAACGATGAACTGGTGGTGCGCGCCGCCGACGTGTGCCTGAAAGAGCGCCGCCGCGTTGTGCTGCTGTTCCGCGAGACGCCGCTGCATGCCGGCCATATCGCGCTGATGGAGCAAGCCACGCGCAACGGCGCCATCATCATGCCGCCGGTGCCCGCGTTCTACAGCCGTCCGAAAACCGTGCATGACCTGGTCCAGCAAACCGTCGGTCGCGCGCTCGACCTTTTCGGCATCGACGCGCACATCGTCAAGCGCTGGACGGAAACGGCGCCCGCGGCGTCCGCCCGCAAGAAGCGCCGCGCAACGTAAGCGGACTGCTGTGTCGAAGTCGTCGGTGTTCTGGCAGTTCTCGCTCGATTTCTACGCGCGTCCCCGGGTTGCCGGGGTCTGTCTGCAACTCCAGGACAGCGCCGGCGTTGACGTCAACCTGCTGCTTTACCTTTTGTTCATCGCAACGCACCAGCGTGAAGTCAGCCGCGATGACGTGGCGCGCCTCGATGCGCTGGTCAAAGCGTGGCGCGAACAGGCAGTGTTGCCGCTCAGAACGCTACGGCGAAAACTCAAGACGGGCATTGAACCATTGCCGACCCGGGAGACCGAATCACTGCGCAGCGCCGTCAAGCGCATCGAACTCGATGCCGAACGCGTGGAGCAGGAAACGCTCGAGCGACTGGCGCCGCCAGCGTCGCTGGGCGTGACGTCGGCGCAAGACGCGGCAGCGCGCGCCAATCTGGCCGCCTACGGTGCATTTCTGAGTGGATTGCCGGCTGCGCCGGTCGGGGTGCTGCTCGAGGCTTTTGCACAAACGCAGTGCTAGCCGCGCCGGTCAGGCGTTTAGCAGCACGCCGTCTTCCAGCCGCAATATACGGTTCGCGCGCGCGGCGATCGCGCTGTCGTGGGTTGCGATCAGGAGACTGGTATTGAACGCCCGATTGAGCTCGAGCATCAATTCAAAAACTTCTTCCGCGGTTTGCCGGTCCAGATTGCCGGTCGGCTCGTCGGCCAATACGCAGGCCGGATTGGTAATCAGCGCGCGCGCGATCGCCACGCGCTGACGCTCGCCGCCCGACAGCTCGGATGGCGCGTGCTCAAGCCGGTGCGCAAGCCCTACTTTGCCGAGCATCTCGACTGCGCGCGCATCGGCCTCGTCCGCCGGCATGCGGCGGATACGCAGCGGCATCGCCACGTTCTCTATTGCCGAAAATTCCGGCAGCAGATGATGAAACTGGTAGACGAACCCGAGCGCGCGGTTGCGCAGCGCCCCGCGCTCGGCCTCGCCCAGCGACTGGATGTTGCGGCCATTGATGAGCACTTCGCCGCTGCTCGCGCGGTCGAGGCCGCCCAGCAGATGCAGCAGCGTGCTTTTGCCCGAGCCGGAAGCGCCGACGATCGCGACGCATTCGCCGCTGTGGATGGTGAAACGGACGCCGAGGAGCACTGGCACCTCAACCTTGCCTTGCTGATAGACCTTGCGCAAGTCGCGGCATTCGATCACCGGATGCGCGTCTTTCCCGCCTT
>JBDSSV010000407.1:0-2863 GCA_039928535.1 Burkholderiales bacterium | reverse complement strand
GTCGGACAATATTTACGATCACTTTGCGAAGTTCTTTGTCACTTAGCCTAAAACGCAGAAATAAAAACCCGGAGGAATCATGGCATCACAATTCAAGCTTTGCAGTTTCAAGACCTGCCCGTGGGTGCAGCGCGCCGCGATCGTGCTGCGCGCGAAAAACGTGCCGTACGAAATCACGTATATCGACCGCAACAAGCGGCCCGACTGGTTTCTGGCGGTCTCGCCGCACTCGAAGGTGCCGGTGCTCCTGGTCGACGACAAGGAAGCGTTGTTCGAATCGAACGCGATTGCCGAGTATCTCGATGAAACAGCGCAGCCGCGGTTGCATCCGGAGGACGCGCTCGCGCGCGCACGCAACCGCGCGTGGACCGATTACGTAAGCACCTTTGCCAGCGCAATTTCAAACGCTGCTTACTCGGACAGCGAAGAAGAGTTCGCCACACGCGCGGCGAAAATCGCCGAGCCGTTCTCGAAGCTGAACGACGCGCTTGCGAAGCGCGGTAATCCAGGGCCGTATTTCAACGGGCCGAAATTTTCCCTCGTCGATGCGGCTTACGCGCCTTTCCTGCAGCGCTACACCTTCATGGACCGCATCAAGCCGCTCGGCCTGCTCGAAAAATTTCCGCACCTGACGGCGTGGCGCGATGCTTTGCTGGCGGCGCCGGCGGTGAAGGCGTCAACTGTGCCGAACATCGAGGCGGTCTGGCAGGAGGGCCTGATCACGCGCAAGCGCTGGCTGAAGAAATACGTGGCGGAAAGCGTGATGGGGGCGGATGCGGCGGCGTAGCAGTGAATTTTCGCCGCGTGCCCGTTACGATGTAATCGAAAATAGCTGCGAACTACTTGCGGAGCATCCGGTATGTACTTGCCGTCGCATTTTGCAGAAACACGCACCGAGGTTCTTCACGATCTGATTCGCGCGCACCCGCTGGCCGCGCTCGTGACGCTCGACTCGAATGGGTTGAATGCGAACCATATGCCGTTCGAGATCGAGTCCGACCCGGCTCCATTCGGTACGTTGATCGGCCATGTGGCGCGTGCAAATCCGGTTTGGCAGGATTTCTCGAAGGAAGTCGAGGCGTTATTGATCTTCCAGGGAGCGCAGCGATACATCACGCCGTCCTGGTATGTGACGAAGCAGGAAAACGCCAAGGTTGTGCCAACCTATAACTACGCCGTTGTCCACGCCTGCGGGCCGCTGCGTATTATCGAGGACCGCGCGTGGTTGCGGGCCCTGGTGGAACGGCTCACGAACCGCTACGAAGCTGCCATGCCGCAACCGTGGAAGGTGACGGACGCGCCCGACGAATACATCGAAAAGATGCTCGGTGCAATCGTCGGGATCGAAATCCCGATCACCCGGCTCGTCGGCAAATGGAAAGTAAGTCAGAACCGTACTGCGACGGACCGCGAGGCGGTTGTCAAAGGGTTGCAAAACAGCTATGACGCCGATGCCGGAGTGATGGCGAACCTGGTAAAGGAATTTGCAAAGCCATAGTCCCGTTCCGAGCAGGGCACGCGTTCTGCCGCGGGCGCTATTCCGGCTGCAACCCCAGTTTCTTGACGACCTTCGCCCAGCGCGCAACATCGCTCGTGAGGATGCGCCCGAATTCCTCCGGCGTGGTCGACCGCGCATCGACGCCCTGGCTCGCAAGCTTCTCGCGCGTGTCAGGCTGAGCGAGTATCGCCGCGATTTCGGTGTTGAGCCGCTGCACGATTTCAGGCGGCATGCGCGCGGGGCCGACGAATCCGTACCAGAGACTTGCTTCGTAGCCGGGCACGCCGGATTCCGCGACAGTGGGCAGATCGGGCAGTGCCGGCGAACGCTGTGCGCCCGTCGTTGCCAGCGCGCGCAGCCGGCCGGTGCGTACGTGCGGGATCACCGAGAGGCTGGTGCCGAACGTCATCGAGACCTGGCCACCCATGAGATCGGACACCGCGAGCGACATGCCCTTGTACGGCACATGCACCATCGTCGTCCCGGTCATCGAGTCGAACATCGCGCCGGCGAGATGTCCCGACGCGCCCACCCCCGAGGAAACGTACGTGAGCTGTCCCGGCCGCGCTTTCGCGAGCGCGATAAGTTCTTTGACATTTTTGACCGGCAGCGACGGATGCACGGCGAGCACGAGAGGCCCGGAACCTACAAGGGTGATGGGCGTGAAATCCTTGATCGAATCGAACGGCAGCTTTTTGTACATGCTTGCGTTGACGGTATGCCCGCTCGGAATGAGGGTAAACGTATATCCGTCGGGCGCGGACCGTGCCGCCACCTCCGAGCCAACGATGCCGTTGGCGCCTACCCGGTTTTCGACTATGACCTGCTGCTTGAGCCGCTCGGTGAGCTGTTGCGCGACGAGCCGGCAGATCACGTCGTTGCCGCCGCCCGGCGCGAATATGGAAATGATGCGGACGGGTTTGGATGGATAGGCCGGTTGCGCGCGCACGTCCGTTTGGCCCAGCGGCAACGCCAGCGTAGCCAATAAAATAGAGAGCGGTATGTTTTTCATGGATAGGCCCACGCTTACATCACCGAACGCACGAGGCCGCCATCGACCCTCATCGTCGTGCCGGTGATGTAGCTTGCTTTGCCCGAGGCGAGGAAGGCCACGAGGTTGGCGAGCTCTTTCGGTTCGCCGATGCGCCCGATTGAGGTTTCTTCCGCGCGCTGGGCCAACGCGGCTTCGAGCGTGATGCCGAGCTCTTTCGCGCGCGATGTGACATTGCCGAGCATGCGCTCGCTCAAGAGCGAGCCGGGGCACACGTTGTTGACCAGTATGCCGTCGCGGCCGACTTCGTCGGCGAGGCTCTTGGCGAACGCGATCACGCCCATGCGCGTCGCGCCCGATAGCGCAAGATTGGG
>JBDSSV010000406.1:0-3996 GCA_039928535.1 Burkholderiales bacterium | reverse complement strand
GGATGGGGGCGTACAGCTTCGCGCTAGCGATGTTGAGCGCGCTTTATCACCGCGAGCGCACGGGGCAGGGGCAGTGGATAGACGCGTCGCAGACCGAAGTTGGTCTCTTCATCAACGGCCCGGCGATACTCGACTGGTCCGCGAATGATCGCATCTGGTCGCGCTACGGCAACCGCTCGCCCTACAAGCCGGCGGCGCCACATGGCGCTTATCCGTGCGCGGGCGATGATCGCTGGATCGCGATCGCCTGCTTCGACGATGCGGAATGGCGCGCGCTGGCCAAAGTTGCGCAGCATCCCGAGTGGGCGCAGGATAACCAGTTTGCAACGCTCGAAGCGCGCCTTGCGCATCAAGGTGCGCTCGATGCGGTGGTCGGCGAATGGACAAAATCGCGCGATGGGTACGACACGATGTTCGCGTTGCAGGAAGCGGGCGTGCCGGCGGGTGTGTGTCAGACGGCGGGCGATCGCTGCGATCGCGATCCGCAACTGAAGTCGCTCGAATGGTTGACCGAAGTCACGGGCACCAAAATTGGCCGCTGGCCGATCGCCGAAGTGCCAATCAAGTTGAGCGAAAGCCCCGCGTACGTCGGCGGACGCATCGACCGCGGCGCGCCGTGCTATGGCGAAGACAACGAGTACGTATTCGGCGAGCTGCTCGGCATGTCGACCCAGGAGATCGCCGCGCTCGCCGCGGAGGGCGTAACCTGAGGACCGGGTTTATTGTCGTGCTGCTGGTTCTGCTAGCTTGCCATGCGCATGCGCAGAGTTCTGTCGGCGCGGCGTACCCGTCGCATGCGGTGCGTTTGATTTCGCCGGTCGCGTCGGGCGGCACCACCGCGGATGTCGTCGCGCGCGCCGTCGCGAAAAAACTCACCGAAGCGTGGGGACAGCAGGTCATCGTCGATCCGCGGCCCGGCGCCGGCATGGTGATCGCGACGGACCTCGGCGCGAAGGCGGCACCCGACGGCTATACGCTGCTGATGGTCGCGGCGAGCTTCAGCGTCAATCCGAGCCTGCAGGCAAAGCTGCCGTACGACACCTTAAAGGACCTGACGCCGGTCACGATGACATCGCTCGTTCCATACGTGCTCGTCGTGCATCCTGCATTGCCGGTGCGTACGGTGCAGGAACTCGTCGCATATGAAAAGGCCAGACCGGGTTCGCTAAACTACGGTGCTGCAGGTACGCAAAATCAGCTGGCAGTCGAGTTGTTGAAGCTGCGCACGGGCGCGCGCATGGTGCACGTGGCCTATCGCTCGTCGTCGCTGGCGATCACCGATCTCATCGGCGGGCAGATACAGATGGCATTGGGATCTACGCTGGGCGTTGCGTCCCACGTGAGCGCCGGCAGACTTCGCGCCGTGGCCGTCACGAGCGGACATCGCGCGAGTTCGATGCCGGAAGTGCCGACCATCGCGGAATCCGGCGTGCCCGGCTTCGACGTCAGCGCTTGGAACGGCGTAGTGACTCCAGCGGGAGTGCCCGCGGCGATTGCCGCCAAGCTGAATCGCGACATCGTAGCCGCCGTGAGAGCGCCAGATTTGCGCGATCGGCTGGCAGCGGATGGCGGAGAAACCGTCGGCAACTCCGCGGAAGAATTTACGCGCTTTATCCGTGCGGAAATGGCGACGTGGGCCAAGGTCGTTAAAGAAGCCGGCTTGCGTCTGGAGTAGCGCGCAGAACGAATTTACAAGGGGGCAAGCCCCCTTGTTCGTTATCAGGGGATATACAAGGGGAGCGCCCCTTGTTCGTGGCAAAAAAGCTTTTGTCAGGCCGAAGCGGAACCGTCTGTCTCCTGGACTGGCACCCTACGGATACATAGCCCAACCCACCCGCTCGGTCTCCGCCTTATAAAAATGCCCGTTAGTACTAGTGACAAATACCGTCGTCAGGTGAGGCCCGCCGAAACAGACATTGGTCGGCCGATTGGCCGACAGCGGATGCGTTTCCAGCACGCGCCCGGTGGGTGAGAACACATAGAGCATCGGTCCCGCACCGCTCGTGAAGTAGCCGGCGGTAGCGATGATATTTCCCTCTGCGTCCAGGCACATGCCGTCGATGCCGCGATGCACGCCGCGTGCGTCCTCGCCCCAGGTAAACAGCGCATCGTAGGTGCCGAGAGTGCCGTCTTCCTTGATCGGGTAGGCGCGTAGTTGCCGCGGTATGCCGCGTGTCGCGCCGCTCTCGGCGACGTACAAAGTCTTCTGGTCCTGCGAAACGAGGATGCCGTTGGGCTGCGTGGTATCGAACGTCACGCGCTTCACCGTGTACTTGCCGCCTTTCTGTGGCGTGGCGCACAGGACTTCCCGGTAGTCGAGCTCGGTCACTTCGGTCTTGTCCCAGTTGCCGTCATTGATGGGATTGGTGAACCAGATGCGGCCTTTGCGATCTATCGCAAGATCATTCGGCGTGTTGAGTTTCTTGCCGTCGATGCGGTCGGCTACGACCACGTTCTTGCCGTCGGGATCGAGGCGCACGATGGCACGGCCGCCGGAGCAGCAGCCGAACAGCCGCCCGTCCTGGTCGAACGCGAGGCCGTTGGTGCGATTGGTGCCCGTACGCCATTCGTCGATCGCGCCCGTCTTCGGGTCGTAGCGCATGATGCGGTTCTTGCGGATCTGCGTGAAAAAGATGTGCTCGCCGTTCCACACGGGGCCTTCGGTGATCCATTGCTCGTCGCCCGGTATCGTGAGCAGTTCAAATTTCCAGGACATGCTGCTTTCCTTTCAGTTGGGCTGGAAGCTATTTCAAAAAAAGCATTGATTGGCCGCCGATAAACGCCGATAGACGCCGATACAAAACCAAGACTGCTTCATAGCTGCCGCTAAGGTTTGATCTTATCTGCGTTCATCGGCGGTTATCGGCGGTTACAAACTGATTTTTGAGATGAGTTCTAGTAAGGTTCTTTTACGAAAATAAACGTGGTGCCCTGCACGACCGGCGCGCTCGCGCCGACGAACGAGACGTTGACATCCTTGACCTGGCGTTCGCCCGCGCGGCCTGACGCTTGCAGCACACCTTCGATGATGTGCCACAGGCCGTGGATGCGTCCGGTGCTCAGACTGCCGCCGAAAGTGTTGAGCGGCAGCTCGCCGTCGAGCTCCATGCGCCCGTCCTGGATGAAGTCGAGCGCCTCGCCTTCCTTGCAGAAACCGTAGGACTCGAGGCCGTAAATGACCGACGCCGAAAAGCCATCGTAGATCTGCGCGACGTCGACGTCACTCGGCGTGAACCCCGAGCGCTCCCACGTGAGTTGGGACGAGCTGCGCCCGCCTTCCATGTAGCTGGAAAGGCTGCCGATGCGGCCCGCCACCTCGAAGTGCATCCGCTGGCCGTAGCCGGCGAGGTACGCGGGACGCGGCTTGAGATCGCGCGCGCGCTCGGCAGTCGTGAGCACGATGGCGACCGCGCCTTGCACGGGAATGTCGCAGTCGTAGAGGCAGAACGGGTGCGCGACCATGCGTGACGCGAGATATTCCTCGCGCGTGAGCGGCACTTTGAAATACGAATGCGGGTTCTTGAGGCCGTGCTTGCGCTGCGTTACCGCCAGCGTGGCCATCTTCTCGCGGTTCTGATTGTTCTTCTCCAGCCAGCGCGTGTACGCGACCGCCATATGCTGCCCCGGCCCGCCGAAGCCGTACGGTGCAGTGAACTGTAGCGGACCCGCAGCGTAGGTGCCGGGCAGATTCTGATAAGTGCCCTGCGGATTGTGCATCGCGCGCCATACCACCGCGTATTTGCACACCCCGGCGAGCAATGCATTGACTGCCTGCTGCACGGCGCCGCCGATGTTGACCGACCCCGTCTGGATATGCCACGTGAGGTTAGGCAGCTTCAGCATCGCCATCATGCAATTGACGGAAACGATGCTGATGCCGTCAACTTCAGTGTGGCCTGTCGCCGGCAGTTCCGGATAAGTCGCGAGACCGTCGATGTCGGCCATCTTGAGGCCGGAATCCGCCACTGCGCCTTTGACCGCTTCGAGCGCGTGCGC
>JBDSSV010000405.1:0-15902 GCA_039928535.1 Burkholderiales bacterium | reverse complement strand
CAACAACAAGCCGGGCGGCGGCGGCGCCGTGGCATGGACCTATCTCAACACGCATCCGGGCGACGGCCACTATCTCGCCTTCACTTCGGCCACCCTGCTCACCAACAAGCTCGCCGGGCTCAACCCGATCGGGTACACCGACGTGACGCCGATCGCGAACCTGCTGTCCGAGTACATCGCGTTCTCGGTAAAAGCGGACTCGCCGCTGCGCAATGCGCGCGATCTGCTTGAACGCATCAAGAGCGACCCCGCATCGTTGAGCTTCGGACTCGCCACCAGCGCGGGCAATCCCAACCACATGGCGATTGCCAAGATCGCGCGCTCGGTGGGCGCCGACCCGAAGAAAATCAAAGTCGTGGTCTTCAGCTCGTCGGCGCAATCGTTTCCGGCGGTGCTCGGCGGGCACGTCGACGTGATCGTTACCAATATCTCCAATCCGGTCCAGCAGATCGAGGCCAAGGCCATGCGTGCTATCGCCGTTACCGCGCCCAAACGCCAGACCGGCATTTATGCAAATGTCCCGACGTGGCGCGAACTTGGCATCGACATGGTGATGGACAATTGGCGCGGCGTAGTCGGCCCCAAAGCCATGACACCCGCGCAGCTCGCGTTCTGGGAAAGCGCCTTCAGGCGCCTCTCCCAGAGCGACGACTGGAAGAAGGATCTCGACCGCAATTTTCAGGAAATTAACTTTATCGGCAGCCGCGACGTAACGAAGTTCCTGGCCGCCGAACTCGAGGAAAACCGCGTGCTGCTAAACGAGCTGGGGATGACGAAATGAAATCCGACATCAAGGCGCTGGTGTTCGACGTCTTCGGCACTGTCGTCGACTGGCGCGGCAGCATCACGCGCGAAACCCGCGCGCTCGCCCAGGCCAAAGGATTGCGCATCAACGCGGTCAAGTTCGCCGACGCCTGGCGCGCGGGTTACCGGCCCGCGATGGACAGAGTCGCCAGCGGCGCGCTGCCGTGGACCAAAATAGACGACCTTCACCGCATCATCCTTGATGAGATTCTCACGAAATTTAAAATCACCGCGCTGGCTGAAGACGAGAAGGCCGATCTCAACCGCGCGTGGCACCGCCTCAAGCCGTGGCCGGATACGGTGCGCGGGCTCAGACGACTGAAGAAAACGTTCACTATCGCCACGCTATCCAACGGCAACGTCGCGCTGCTCAACAACATGGCGAAACACGCCGGTCTGCCGTGGGATCTGATTTTGTCGGCCGAAATTTTTCACCACTACAAGCCTGAGCCCGAAGCCTATCTCGGCGCGGCCGACATCCTTGGCCTCAAGCCACCCGAAGTGATGATGGTCGCAGCGCACAAGGACGATTTGCGGCACGCCGCCAAACAAGGCCTGAAAACCGCGCTGGTGCTGCGTCCGCTCGAATACGGCAAGGGCAAGCACCCCGACTTGAGCCCGGAGCCTGCATTCGACATCAACGCGCGCGATTTTGTCGATCTCGCTGACCAGCTCGGCGCCGGATAAAGCGCAGCACTTTGCCGAAAGGGCACGTCGCATGGCGACCTATCATCCATCGATAACCGACGAGCAGGCGGAACTCATACGCAACGCGCCGTTATTTTTTGTCGCCTCCGCCGATCCCAAACTCGCGCGCGGACCGCATGACGTCGGGCCGGTAAACGTTTCTGTCAAAGGCGGCGTGCCTCTGCACATACTCGCGCCCAACCGCGTCGCCTATCTCGACTACAGAGGCTCGGGCAATGAAACAGCCCGCCATTGCACCGCACGCGGCCCGGTGACTGTCATGATCAGCGCATTCGAAGGGGAAAACGCGGCGACGGTGCGCCTGTTCGGTACCGCGACCGTGACGCCGGTGGCAGACTCGCCGCTCGCCGATTTATTGCTGCAACATCCGGCGCGCGAACTGAAAGGCGCCGCGCGCCAGGTAATCGAGATTACGATAGACAACACGATGACGAGTTGCGGCTATGGCGTGCCGGTGATGCAGATGGTGCGCGATCGCCGGGTGGCCGACCGCGGACGCCGCTACAAGGAAGAGATACCCGTCATGCCGTAGCGGCCAACGCGCAAGTTCGCGCTTATTTCGGTATCGCCGCAGTCGGGTCGAAGGCCCGCATGGTCATGGTCGCCTCATGCGCCTGCTGCCGCACCAGCGAACCCAGCGAAGCGTTCCTGTCCTGCACATCGCGCGCGCGCTGAATAGCGACCATGACGGCAGCGGCGCGCATGATCGCGCCACACAGAACTACTTTTCGCTCTTGGCTGTGCTCTTGACTTCGATGCCGGCGGCCTTGGCCAGGTCGCGGTGTATACGCGCGACGCGCTCGACTTCGCCCTTGGCGGGGAAACGTTCGTAGAACCCCTCGACTTTGAACGCCTTTTGCAGGTCGGCCCATACGCTGAGCCGGTCTTCCCAGCGCTTGATACGGCCATCGACCGGATCGGCATCCTCGCGCGCCAGATCGGCGCACACGCGGATCAGAGCTTTCAGCGTAACCGGCTTGGTGACCATATAACTGTCGTTGGCCCAGGTATCGCCCCACACGCGTTGCGCGGCTTTCAGGAAATCGCGCACGATCTCGTAGTATTTTTCGGCCTCACGATAGCTGTTGGTCGCCTGCTTGATTTTCTTCCACTCGGCGCGCACCCACCGGTAAAGCTCGTTGAAGAGCTCGGCCTGCAATATCCACTTGTCTTTCAGGCTGCGGCCGCCCAGCCGGTTGATGCGGTAGCGCAACGGGCTGTCGGACTCGCTGTAGAGACTGTCGACGAGCCGCGCCGCGAAGCGCCGGTCCGGGTCTGCCCAGGACACGCGCTCGTACAAGTCGACGAGGTGGCTCTTGTTGATGCGCGTCGGCGTCGAGTTGATGATGACGAACATTTCCGCCGCGAAGTCCTCGCTGCGTCCGTCGAAAATAATGCACGGCACGTCGATCCCCTTGGCTTCCTCGGGATGCTCGGACAGGTAGAACCGCAACGCCGCCAGCCGGTGCTGGCCGTCGATGATCAGATACTTGGTCGTCGGTTCCTGCAGGTGGCCGACGTGGTCCTGGCCCTCGAGCGCGCGGAAATTCAGCTTGTCGCTGGTGAACAGCAGTACGGTGCCGGGAATCGGCGGCTGGGTGACCGCCATTTCGTAGAAATTCTTGAGCGACCTGACCTTGGCGCGCGACACGACGCGCTGGAATGCGGCGTCGTTGCGCTCGATGCGCGCAATGAACTGCGCGATTTCGTCGTTCTGCGGGACGGTCTGGGCAGAAATTTGCTCATCTTCGCCGTAATAGCGGCTGATGAAGCGGACCTTGTTCAGTATCTCCTTCGCGGAACAACTGGCGAAGTAAAAGATCCCGTCTTTCTGGCGTATCCTCGTTGCAAGCATGGTGTGTCTTTCGATTTGATATTCACACTTGAGCCATACCCCGCGCCCAGCTTTCCCTCGCGGCCCCTCGCTCGAGTAGTAATGATATATGAAATCAGGGGTCTGCGGCACACATCTGACCTAAAAAAGCCGTTTTCGGCCTGTGGCGCGGGCAATGCCCATGGCATTTGGGGGCGGAATAGTGCCCTAAATTGCCGCATTGCAGGCGGTCAGGGCAGGTCGAATACGGCCATTTCCCTAACCGGGCGTCCGTCGCTCCAGAGTCCCATGAAGCGCTGCTGCGGGGTGTTCCCCAACGCAAATTCGCGATTTTTACCGTAGAAGGCCGCATCGGTGAGCGCGTCGAACAATTTCCAGTAGCCGAAAAAGTCGAGTGCATCCGCGGCCGTCACTGTGGCTAGTCCTACGTCGGGCAATTCGTCTTCATCCCGCACCACAGCGCGAGTCGGGTCAGGCGCCACGTCGCCGCGCGCGGCGCCGCGCTCCTGCATCCGCTCGCGCAGTTGGCCGATTTGCCGCCCTTGGGACACCGCAGGCGCCGGCGCCCCGTTGCGGGCCAGCGGCGAAAAATGGTGGGCTTCCAGCGGTGGTGAGCCATACCCGTCCGACGTCATCACAATAAAATTCTTGTTACGGGCAGGCACCTGAGTGGTTTCGTGGTAAATGCGCTTCGCATCCATATCACGGGCGAGACGATCGTGGTCGCCCGCCACCGTGAGTATCAGCGTCGGCGCGGGAACCTGTGAGAGGTCCTCGAGCACGGCGGCAGCGCGGCGGGCGATCATGCGGGTTTTTCCGGGCTGCACGCTCATGAATGCCTGTGCCGGCGGCAAGCCGGCCTGCGGCGCCAGCGCCGCAATATTCGCGCACAGAATGCCGCCCATCGAATGGCCGACCAGCGCAAAACGTTTCACGTCGGGCGCGACATGCGTTTTGTCCGCGCGCAGCAACTCGAGCGCGTTGCGCGCGGCCGCCGCGGCGTTCGGCGCGAAATCGCGCACCGGCGTGGCGAGATCGGCCTGGTAACGGGGATAGATCACGATATTGCCGCGTTTGACGATATGGTCGATCCATGCGCGATAGGGGTCAGGGTTAACCCCGCCCCAGCCATGCAGGAAAACCACTATGGGAGCGGCCTTGGGCACGGGCGCTGCAGGCTCGAACAACCAGTACTGGGCAGCACCCGCACCGTGCGATGACGCGACGACCTCACGATGACGGTACTCGGCACCGCCCGGGCCGGTTGGGGGCTGTCCTGGCGGGCTCGGCGCAGCGCTTGCGATGCTGGCGCAGCACAGGAGGAAAACCGCGCACCACGCCTGTCGCAACATGCCGCGATCAGGCTTTCAGCAGGTCGAGCGCGCGAAACCTGCCGTTTAACGCCACGGCCGAATTCAGGCCCCACCAACGTTCCAGCGCCGTGGCGTACATATCGCGAAAATCGATGGCAAACGGCAGATTGCCGTTGCCGTCGAGCCGGGCCAGCGCCGGCGGCAACCCGTACAACCCGCCTTTTATCCTGCCGCCGAGCGCGAAATGCGCGTTCGCCGTGCCGTGGTCAGTGCCGCCGCTCTGGTTTTCCTTCGGCCGCCGCCCGAACTCGCAATACGTCATCATCATGGTCGCGTCCCAGCGTCCGATTTCCTGCATCGCGACGCGCATTGCCACCAGCCCTTCCGCCAGTTCCTTTAGCAGCCGCTGCTGGGTGGCCTGCTGGTTGCTGTGGGTGTCGAAACCGTTGTGCGTGATCTTGACGACGGCCACGCCGGCCTTGCTGGCGATCACCTGCGCGGCAGTCTTGAATGCGTTGCCGAGCGGACTGTTCGGAAATTCTGCGCGAAACGGATAAGTCGAATTCAAATTGACCGCCGCCTGGACGACATCCTGCTCGACTTTGAGGATGTGGCTCAACGCGGGGTTGCGCGATGCGCCCTCGCTGCCGGCGAGCTTCGACTGACGCAGGAACTGTTCGGTGTTGGTCAATGCCAGCGCGCGCGTGCCGCCGCCCGCGAGCGGCCCCAACTCGCCCGAACCGACGATGATGCCGTCTGCCGCGTAGGCCTTCGGCACCGGTGAATCCACGAACGCGCGCGTGAGCCAGCCATCGCTCAGGTATTCGGTGCTCTTCGACGCCGTGTCCCAGATCTCGATCGAGCGGAAATGCGAAAGATTCGCGCTCGGGTAACCGATGCTCTGCACAACCGCGAGCTCGCGGTTCTGCCATAGCGGCATCAGCGGCTGCAACGCGGGATGCAGCCCGGCACTGCCGTCGAGCTGCAGCACCTGGTCGCGCGCGATCGCGATGCGCGGCCGCAGATTGTAGTAGTCGTTGTCCGCATAGGGCACCACGGTATTCAGGCCGTCGTTGCCGCCCTTGAGTTCCACCAGTATCAGGACATTATCGTAACGGCCGGCGGGGCCCGCACAAGCCGCGCGCGGCAGCCAGCTCACGACGGCGGTGGCGCCCAACGCGCTCAGAAATTTACGACGATGCATGCGTTCTCCTTCGCCGGTTATTTCAGCTGATAAACGGGATCAAGCACGAGCTGGCGCAGCAGGTCGGCGCCGCGCGCGCCGGTTGCCGGCTGATTCGCGGGTTCCGCGGCCAGCACTACCTTTACAACCTGTGAATCGCCCGGCCGGTATTGGGACAGCCATTTATCGCCGTCGAAATGGATGTCCATCATAGCGCGCGTGAGCCGCTGCCTGCCGTCCTCAACCTTGCCGATGCCTTTTACGTTGTCGCCGGCGGCGCGGCTCATCGCCATGAGGGGCTCGCGCATTTCCTGCGCGCGGAACAGGCGTTCGAGGAACTGCTTGCGCTGCAGCAGCGTGGCGCTGTTGATCCACGCTTCGCCGCCGGGCCAGCCCTTGACGTTGGGCGGCGCGAACAGGTCCTGACCGAGCTGGCGCGATGCCAGCACGAACGGGAGGACCTCACCGGTCTCGAAGCGGAACTGGCGCAGCGTGCCGACGATGAGTTCGACCGGCGACTTGATCAGGGCGGCGCGGCTCTGCGGCGCGTAAAACGCGTCCGCCGTGAGCAAAGCGCGCAACGCGACCTTGATGTTATAGCGATTGTCGCGAAACATGCGTGCGATGCGCTTGACTTCCGCCGGCTCCGGCGCGGGCGACACGAACTCGCGCCACAGCTTGGCGACGACGAATTCGGCCGTCGCCGGCCGCGCCAGCAGAATATCGAGCACGGCATCGCCGTCGAAATTGCCGCTGCGGCCGAGCACCGTTTTGACGCCGTCGTCATGGATAAGCGGACGCAACACGAAATCCCCGCTGTCCGGGTCGAAACTCCAGCCCGTGAATGCGCGTGCTGCTTCTTTGATGTCCTGCTCGCCGTAGTTGCCTTCGCCCAGCGTGAACAGCTCCATCACCTCGCGCGCGAAATTCTCGTTCGGCTGCGCCTTGCGGTTCGACGCGTTGTCGAGGTAGATCACCATTGCCGGATCTTTTGACACGTCGTGCAGCATGTCGCCGAAATAGCCCAGCGCATGCTTGCGCAGCAGCAGCTGCTGGCGGTACATCAAGACCGGCGATTTGACTTTCTGCAGGCTCGAGACGAAATGATTGTGCCAGAAGAGCACCATTTTCTCGGTCAGTGGCGACGGCGTCGTCAGCATTTCCGTCATCCACCAGCCGCGCAATTCGGCACCCTTCTCGACTTGCATCCGCTGCGCGAGCTTGCGATCCTCTGCGCTCATTCCGCGCAGGCGACGCGGCGACTCGAAATCGTTGACCCAGGCGGGCGCCGGCGTCGCAACCTTATTGCTCGCGGTCCATGCCAGCAGCTGATCGACAGCCTGCGCGCGCGTCAGCTTGGCGAACGCGTCGATATCGTCGGCGTTGGCCGCGAAGCTCGTCCGGTTCAAAAGATGCCGGGCTTCGTCAAAGCCCATCGGCTCGGCTGCCCGCGCAAAAGCGGACGTCGCGAGCGCGACGACCAGGCTCACCGTGCCGGCGTAACGCTGCAATTTTGTGAGGGTCGGCGTGGTGAACATGGGCAAAACTATTTCTGCGCGATCATCAGAAAATGCGCGACCCGCGTGCCCAGGTCGGGGTAGGCGCTTTTAGCCGGCAGCCAGGCGGCGAGCACGACGCCTGCAACAAACAACGCCCAATACAGCAGCCTTTCCATGGCTTGCATCCGGCGCTACTTGTCGAAGCGCCGCGGCGGGTTGCCGGGCCCGCACTGGTCGGGATTCGCCTTACATTGCGCCTGGCGCTCCTGCATGCGCGCCTTCATCGCTTCGCAACGTTGCGGATTCTCTTTGCAGCGCTCTTCGAAATGCGCCTTCCTTTCTGCGCGGCATTTCTCCGGGTCGGCCTTGCAGCGCTCGTGGCGCTCTTTCATTCTGGCTTTCATTTCCTCGCAGCGCTGTGGATTCGCCTTGCAGCGCTCTTCCCGAATTGCCTTCATATCCTCGCGGCATTTCTGTGGATCTGCCTTGCATTGCTCGCGGTGCGCCTTCATCTTCGCCCGCATTTCGTCGCACTGCTGCGGATTGTCCTTGCAACGCTCGCGCATGCGGTCTTGCATGCGGTCTTTCATCGCTTCGCGGTCGCGCGAACCGGACCTCGCGTCGCTGTGCACCGCGGCCCCCGCGAGCCCCTGCGCACTGGCCGGCACCGCGATGATCGCGCCCAGCGTCATCGCCAGCAAAGAAATCAGCCGTGTGCGTTTCATGGTCATTTCCTCCGTAGTGGCGGGCGATGGCGCGGCGGCCGGTCAATGCCAGTCGAATATTCGTTAGCGGCCGCGATAGATTTCGCGGTTGGCACGGTCGAGATCGCGGTGCAGGTTGCGCCGCTCCTCATCGGTGAGCCGGCCGTCGCGACGGTCGACCCGCTCGGGATTGCGGTAATCGCGGTCCGGGGCGCGGAAGTTGCGCTCCGGGGCGCGGAAGTCGCGCTCGGGGCCGCGAAATTCTCGTGGCTGCTGGCGCTGGAAGCCGCCGCCGTCGGGCCGCTGACGTTGTTGCATCTGCACGTCGAAATGTCCGCCGCCTGAATGGCGCCACTGCGCCGCGGCAGCCGGTTGCGCCGCCGTTACCAGCAACGCGAGAATTGCGACCAACACGTTATTCATCTGCCCATGCTCCATGCGAAAATCACAGTTAGCGGCGACCTGCGCCGATACGATTCAAGTGCGTCAACCATCCGTGCATTGCAGATACGCTCTCGCCTGTCCTTGTTCGCGGCACGCTTTGCCGCGATAATTACGCCATGCGTTTGTCCTGTTAATCACGGTCGCACTCTCAACGCCCACCATGCTACTCCCGCCGTGTAAGCACGCTGTTAATAGCGGCCTGTTTTTTGTAACAATCTGTTTCAATTGCCGCCGGCAAGCTGGAATTAGGGCTGGCGGCGCTGGAATTGGCGTGCCCAAACCGCTAGCATGGTGTGCATGAGGAAAAACGCACATGACTGAACCCAAAACCCGCATTATCGTCGTCGACGACGACGCGCGCCTGCGCGAACTGCTCAACCGCTACCTGAGCGAGCAAGGCTACAGCGTACGTGCGGTCACCGACGGCAATGAAATGAACCGCTGGCTTGCGCGCGAACGCTACGATCTGATGGTGCTCGACCTGATGATGCCGGGCGAAGACGGGCTTTCAATCTGCCGCCGGCTGCGCGGCCTCGGCGACAAGATGCCCATCATCATGCTGACGGCCAAGGGTGACGACGTCGACCGCATCGTGGGGCTCGAAGTCGGCGCCGATGATTACCTGCCCAAACCGTTCAACCCGCGCGAGCTGGTGGCGCGCATCCAGGCCGTGCTGCGGCGCGCGCCTGCCGTGCAGCCGCCTGGCGCACCGACCGCCGAGCAGCAGCAGGTGACATTCGGTGAGTTCAACTTCAACCTCGGCTCGCGCAGCCTTGCCCGCAACGGCGAGCAATTGCCCCTGACGACCGGCGAGTTCGCCCTGCTTAAGGTACTCGTGCAACACCCGCGCACGCCGCTGTCGCGCGACAAGCTGATGGAACTCGCGCGCGGCCGCGAGTTCGGCGCGTTCGACCGTTCGATTGACGTGCAGATTTCACGCCTGCGCAAACTGATCGAAACCGACCCCGCCAAGCCGGCGTATATCCAGACGGTATGGGGATTTGGTTACGTGTTCATTCCTGACGGGAAGAATGCGTGAGGCGTAAGGCATGAGGAGTGAGGAGGAAAAGCATCAACTCCTCGCCACAAATGGCGTCGTAACAAATATCTATCCACTCGATACTGGCTTCTCGTTTCGCGCTTCTCGCTTCGCGCCTCCCGCCTCACGCCTCATGCCTCACGCCGTATGAATTTCCTCCCGCGCAGCCTGCTCTGGCGCACGGTGCTGCTCCTCGCGTTGCTGATGGTCGCCGGACACTTCGCGTCCCAGGAGATATTCCGCGCCGCTGAACGCGAGCCGCGCGCGGTGCAGATCGCGCAGCAAATCGCCAGCGTCGTTAATCTCACGCGCTCGGCGCTGATCACGGCGGATTCTGCCAAACGCCTGGATCTGCTGCGCGACCTGTCGCAGCAGGAAGGCATTCAGGTTTACGCCGACACGCCGAATGAAGCGGTCGAAGCGCTGCCCGACCGGCCCATTACGCGGCTGGTCACGCTGGAGCTACAGCGCCGCCTCGGCGCCGACACGCAGATTCTTGGCACGCACGACAGCTCACAGGGCGTATGGGTCAGCTTCAAGATCGACGACGCGCAGTACTGGGTGCGCATGTCGCGCGAGCGCATCGACCGTACCGAGCAGTTGCGCTGGCTCGGCTGGGGCGTGTTGATCCTGCTGCTGTCGGTTGCCGGAGCATTCGCCATCGTCGCCCGCATCAATAGTCCACTGCGCGAACTCACGCGTGCGGCGGCTTCGATCGGACGCGGCGACGTAGCG
Source organism: Burkholderiales bacterium (assembly GCA_039928535.1). Classification (GTDB taxonomy): domain Bacteria; phylum Pseudomonadota; class Gammaproteobacteria; order Burkholderiales; family SG8-41; genus PALSA-1004. Next base: position 5,639 of record JBDSSV010000405.1, on the reverse strand, counting down.
CCGCGATTGGTGGAAAGCGGGCCGACGGAAGTGCGCACGCTGTCGCGCGCGTTCAACGAAATGGCGACCGACCTGCAGCGCGCCGATACCGATCGCGCTCTGTTGCTCGCCGGCGTCTCCCACGACCTGCGCACGCCGCTCGCGCGCATACGGCTGGGCGTGGAAATGCTCGACAGCAAGACGGACACCGCGCTGCGCGAAGGCATGGTGCAGGATGTCGAGGACATCGACGCCGTCATCAACCAGTTTCTGGATTTCGCGCGCGTGACGAACGAACCCAGCAGCCTCTCCGACGTCGATATCAACGAACTCGCGCATGCCGCAATTGAACGCTATCAGCGCATGGGCCGGCGTGTCAGCATTCGGGCCGGCAGCGTACCGCTGCTGCGCCTGCAGCCGCTCGCCATCCAGCGCCTGTTGACGAACCTGATCGACAACGCGCTGCGCCACGGCGGCGAAGACGTCAAGATTGAAGTCGAAACCGCGGTCGTTCAGGGATGGGCGCGCGTTACGGTGCTCGACCGCGGTCCCGGCATACCCGCCGCCGACGCGGCACGCATGCTGCAGCCTTTTACGCGCCTGAACGAAGCGCGCAGCACGCCGGGGTCCGGCCTCGGACTTGCGATCGTCGATCGCATCGCCAAGATCCACGGCGGCACCGTTCAACTGTTGCCGCGCGAAGGGGGCGGGCTCGAAGCCCGTATTGAATTCCCGCTGACCGCGGCGTGAAGCGCCCTAGCGCCGCACGCGCATTGACGTATTCCTGAGCCGCAGCGACAGGATGCGGCCCAGCGCGAACAGCAAATCACGCATCATGGCCGGCTCGCTTTTCGCGAGTTCGTGGAACCGCTCGTGCGTCAGACACAGCAGCTCGCCATCGGTCACCGCCCACACATTCGCGGAACGCGGTTCGCTATCAAAGAAGGATTGCTCGCCGATGACGCTGCCGGTGCCGATTTTGGCGAGCGGGCTGATGCTGACACCATCGACGTAGGTGACGCCGACTTCCAGCGCGCCTGCGGCGACGAAGTAGAGAATCCGGTCATCGACGCCGCGCTGAATTACGACCTCGCTCGCCTTGTACGGCCGCACTGTCGTCACCGCGAGCAGCTTGCGCCATTCGGCGTCGCCCCATTCGGTCAGAAGCAGGTAGTCTCCGGTATTGCTCTTGTCGGCGGCGCTGCGGCGAAACACGTCGATATATTGATCCATCCAACCCTCGAGAATCGACCGGCGGGAGTTCCATTATACGTCCGCGCGCAATGAAAACTGCTAGCATTGCCTATAAGTTCGACGTAATGGAGGACATCATGAAAGTAATTCCGGCTATTGCCGCCGTGCTGGCGGCGGCCCCGGCGCTCGCCGCCGACTTGCCGCCGATCAACATTATTTTTTCGGCGGACAACGCAACATGCGCGGCGTGGACCAAGTCAACCGGCAACAAGGCCGTCCGCCAGCAGTACGAAATCTGGGCGCGCGGCTTCGTCTCCGGCCATAACTATGCCAATGCGTCGCACCAGGTAAAGGTCGGCGCGTTTCCCAGCGGCGATGATTTGTACCGCTATTTCGATCAATACTGCCGCAACAGTCCGCAGCAGAGTTTCGTCGCCGCCACGATACAACTGGTCGAGGACCTGGCTGACTCGGCGCCCGCCGGCAAACCGGCGCCCGCGCGCAAGGCTCCCGCCAAAGCGGCGGCTCCGGCAAAATAGCATCTGCGTGCCCGCGGCGTGTCAGCCGGTCAGGGCCCAGCGCTTGACGACCCGGTATTCGGCGCCCCGCGGTCCGCGCGCGGATTCAAGCAGGACGAATTCACGCACCGGCCATGCAAACAGCATTGACGGCAGATGTGTCGGCATACGGGCGTTGCGCAATAAAGTGACGTGCGGAAAATACGAACGATGGTCGAAAGTGAAACCCGCCTGCGTCAACTCCTGTTCGAGCGCCGTCACCAGGCCGGTCAGCGCCGGCGGCATTGCGCCGGGTGCCGCCCACACAATGCGGTTGTGCCGCCAGTAACCGGCAGCGCCGAATTCGAGGGTAAACGGCGCCGCTGCTATGCTGCCCGCAACAGTTTCAAGTGCGGAGATTTTTTCAGCGTCGACGCTGCCGACGAACACCAGCGTCTGGTGCAGATTGTCGCGCCGCATCGCGCGGCCGCCGCTGGTTCGCTGCGCTTCGCGCCGAGCGCGGTCCAGTGCGTCGCGTGCGGGCCCGTCCGGCCACAAAGCGTAGAAAACCCGCGGCATGCTGTGTCGGTCGCGCGCTATCCGCTCCTCAGATCTTTATCGGCAGCGGCTCGAGCAACGCGACCGCTTCGGCGGCGATGCCTTCGGCACGGCCCGTGAACCCGAGCTTTTCCGTCGTCTTGGCCTTCACGTTCACGTCGCGCACCGGCACGCCAAGATCGGCGGCGATATTCGCGGCCATGGCGGCAACATGCGGCGCCATGCGCGGCACCTGCGCGATGATCGTCGTGTCCACGTTGACGACGCGCCAGCCGTTCTTCGCAAGCAAAGCCGCGGTGGCCCGCAACAGCTCGCGGCTGTCGACACCCTTGTATTGCGCATCGCTGTCCGGAAAATGCCGGCCGATATCGCCGAGCGCCGCGGCGCCGATCAACGCATCGCAAATCGCGTGCAACAACACGTCGGCGTCCGAATGCCCGTCCAGACCCTTGTCGTGCGGTATCGTCACGCCGCCGATCACGAGCTTGCGCCCGGCTTTCAGTGCGTGCGCGTCAAATCCCTGGCCGATTCTCATAAATTAGCGCTCAGTTGTCAGCGGTCAGCAATCAGCAATCAGCTGCAGGTTACCGCGATTTGCCCGTATTTGGCTGGGCGCTAACCGCTGACGACTGCAGGTTGCTCAGGATCAGCTCTGCAAGCGCAAGATCCTGAGGGTACGTTACTTTCAGATTGCGGCTGTCGCCGGGGACCAACTTCGGCCGCAGACCGAGCTGCTCCACCGCGCGCGCTTCATCGGTCGCGATTGCCGGATCGATGGCGCGCAACGCTTCGAGCAATACCCGATAGCGGAACATTTGCGGCGTCTGCGCCTGCCATAGATTTTCGCGCGATTCGGTCTGGACGACATAGCTTGCAGCGTCGGCGCGCTTTAACGTGTCAACGACCGGCATTGCCAGCAAACCGCCCGTTTCTTCGTCGCGCAGGGTTGCGATCAGCCGCGCAAGGGCGTCGGACGGCAAGCAGGGCCGCACTGCATCGTGCACCAGCACCCAATCGTCGGCGCCGACCTCGTCGCGCACCGCGAGCAATCCATTGAACACGCTATGCGCGCGCGCATCGCCGCCGCAATATAGCGGCTCGAAACGCGCTGCGAGAGGCCGCCAGTCGAACTGCGCAAACCACTTGTCGCCCGGAGCCAGCACTACGAAAACGCGCTCGATCGCACGGTTTGCTGCCAGTGCGTTCAACGCGTGATACAGCAGCGGCTTGCCAGCTACCGCCATGTATTGCTTGGGCAGATCGGCGCCCATGCGCGAACCGTTGCCGGCGGCGGGAATCAGAGCGTAGAGTTTCGACATGGCATCGGCAGCGGGTGGCAACGGCGATTGTATCAGCAGTTCAACGCGTTACATGCGTAGCCACCGCGGGCTCGATTGCCGGCAATACAACCCTGCACCCAGCCCTGCATGCGCGTGCAGAAATCCGCGTGACAATCGCCGTATACAGACTGCGCGCACTTGATAATCCGCGACCTGCTCCTCATCTTATAATCAATGCTGATGAGGATCATGCAATGAATGTGCGTCCGCCTACCGTCGCCGGCACTTTTTATCCCGCCATCGCGGGCGAACTCATGCGCGAGGTGACGGCGCTGCTCGCGCGCGCCGCGTACGGTGCCCGCGGCGAGCCGGTGCCGAAAGCTATCATCGCGCCGCACGCGGGTTATATTTACTCGGGACCGATCGCGGCGTCGGTTTATGCACGTCTGGCGCCTGCGCGCGCGATCATCAAGCGCGTCGTGCTGCTGGGTCCTGTCCATCGCGTGCCGGTACGCGGACTCGCGCTCCCCGGCGCGCAAGCACTGGCCACGCCGCTCGGCACTATTGCTATCGACGAGGCCGCAGTTGCGGCATTGCAACGATTGCCGCAAGTCACCGTCAGTGCTGCAGCTCACGCCCAGGAGCATTCGCTCGAAGTCCATTTGCCGTTTTTGCAAATGGCGCTCGACAAATTTACGCTGGTGCCGCTCGCGGTCGGCGATGCGACCACTGCCGAAGTCGCGCAGGTGCTCGATATTTTGTGGGGCGGTTTTGAAACGCTGATCGTGATCAGCTCCGACTTGTCGCACTTCCTTAACTACGCCGACGCGCAGGCCGTCGACCGCGTGACCGCTGACTCCATCCTGCAACTGCGCACCAACATTACGCAGGAACAGGCCTGCGGCGGCACGCCGGTCAACGGCCTGCTGCAGACCGCGCGCAACCGCGGCCTGACGCCCGAGCTTATAGACCTGCGCAACTCGGGCGACACGGCGGGCGACCGCAACCGCGTCGTCGGTTATGGCGCATTCGCATTTAACGAGTCGCCACCAGCGACAGAAAAGGACGCGCGCGCGATGCTTTACGGCGATGAGCCTCTCGTGGTACCCCCGGACGCGGGCAGCGTGCTGCTGCCGCTTGCGCGCGCCGCCATTGCACAGCAACTTGGATTACCGGCCGACGCGCGCGAGGAAGCGCGCTGGCTCGAGCTGCCGGGCGCATCGTTCGTCACGCTGACCAAAAACGGCGGGCTGCGCGGCTGCATCGGCACGCTGGAAGCCCACTGCGCACTGGGCACGGACGTCAAAGCCAATGCCGCCGCCGCTGCGTTCCACGACCCGCGCTTCAAGCCGGTAACGGCAGCGGAATTCAACGACATCAAAGTCGAAGTCTCGGTGCTGTCACCGGTCACGCCGGTCACTGCGCACGATGAAGCCGCGGCGCTCGCGCAATTGCGTCCGGGAATCGACGGCGTAATTTTCCAGTACGGCCATCACCGCAGCACTTTCCTGCCACAGGTGTGGGAGGATTTTCGCGACGTGCGTCTCTTCATGGGCCACCTCAAGCACAAGGCTGGCCTGCCGCCAGATTTCTGGGACCCGAGTGTAAAACTTTCGCGCTACACGGTAGTCAAATGGCGCGAGGACAACGGCAGCTAGCATGAGTTACGCCGGGCGCTGGTGGCATATGCTCGACGACGGCCGCATGCAGTGCGACCTGTGTCCGCGCGACTGCAAGCTGCACGAAGGCCAGCGCGGCGCCTGCTTCGTGCGCCAGCGTCAGGGCGACGGGATGATGCTCACGACCTACGGACGCTCGTCGGGCTTCTGCATCGACCCCATCGAGAAAAAGCCGCTCAACCATTTCTATCCGGGTTCCAGTGTGCTGTCGTTCGGTACCGCGGGCTGTAATCTCGCGTGCAAGTTTTGCCAGAACTGGGACATCAGCAAATCGAAAGACATGGACAAGCTTGCCGACGAGGCGACGCCGGGCGCGATCGCCGACGCCGCGGTCGCGGGCGCCTGCAAGAGCATCGCGTTCACTTACAACGATCCCGTCATCTTCGCCGAATATGCGATGGACGTCGCCGACGCATGCCACTCGCGCGGGCACAGGTCGCATTGCAGCCGGC
>JBDSSV010000404.1:0-6384 GCA_039928535.1 Burkholderiales bacterium | reverse complement strand
AGGCGTCGTAAACCACCTGCCCCGGCGATGTCAGCCGCGCGCCTTCCCGTAATGCATGCGCGCGCACGTCATGCGGACCCATGAGGTGCAGCACCTCGACACCGCGCGCGAGCAAGGCATCGGCAATGAACGAGCGATGGCAATGCCCGGGATTGGTCTCGGCGCACATGAACGCCGTCGGGCGCGCGTCGCCGAGCGCGATCAGCCGCGTCAGCGCGCTCTGGAAATCGCCGGTCGCCATGTGGTCGGCATAACCGCGATGCGCGGCGTCCGTGAGCGCGAGATGCGGCGACTGCGCATGCGGTCGGCGCATGCCGCCAAGCGGTGCGCCTTCCCACACGTACTGTATCGAGTTGGCCTTCAGCGCCGGATCGAGCGCCATGCGCGCGAACTGCGGATTGCGCCGCGAACGCGGATAGGCGCGCACGTCGATGAGACACTGGATATGCGCGCTCTTCAGGAGCGCGGTGAAGTCCTCAAGCGCCCGATTGCCGTGACCGATGGAATACAGGGTCGTCAAGTGGCCGCTTACGGTGTAGGCACAGTGCGCCGGGATTGTATGGACTCCTGCACTGCGCTGGCGAGTTGAATCACGCGTATGCCGTCGTCGCCGGACGCCATTGCGCCGGGGCCGCCCCTGACCTCGTGCGCGAACGCCTCGATCTCGCGCCGGTACATGGGCGTCGGCGCAAACCGCTCTTCGACGAGACCGGCGTCAGTCCTGACCGTCAGGACGTGCTCGTCAGCCCAGCGCAGCGCGGAGGTATTCAACATGCCGCTGGTCCCTTGCACGCGCAAATCGTTGCCGGCATACGCGATCTCGCGGCTGGCGCGCACTACGACATGACAGTCGGCGCCCAGCATGCCGAGTATCGCGATAGTGGAATCGGGCGCGCCGGCACGCCGGTCGGGGTGCGAATTTGCGGACAGCTCGCGTATTCTGAGTCCGGTCAGCCACTCGACCTGGTCGAACAGGTGCACCGCCACGTCGAACAACACACCGCCCTGGGCGGGATCGTCACGCCACGCTCCGTGCTGGCGCAACGGCGCAATGCGCTCGAACGTGATGCCGCGCAATTCGCCCAGCACGCCCGACTGGATTATTTCACGCACACGGCGCAGGATTTCTTCGAACCTGATATTGAACGCGACCCGCAATATGACGCCGGCGGCGCGGCAGGCTGCGACCATTTCGCGGCCATGTTCGACGGTCATGGCCAGAGGTTTTTCACACAAAACGTGCTTCCCCGCGTGCGCGGCGGCGAGCACCATGCGATGGTGATCGGCGTTCGGGGTCGCGATGAATATCGCCTCGACCTCGGGCGCCGCGGCGAGCGCCTCGATGCTCGCATAGCATTGCGGGACGCCGAACTTCTGCGCGAACGCGCGCGTTTTTTCCGGCGTACTGCCGACGCAGGCGACGAATTCGGAATTGGCCGCGCCCGCGATGGCCGGCGCGATTTGCTGGTCGACGACGCCGCCGAGACCGATCACGCCCCAGCGCACTGCAGATTCCTTTGGCGTCAAATCCTGCTCCGGAAGCGTTGAAAACTGCTCCCAAGTATAGACAAGAACAAAATCGCCAACAAGGCGCAAGCACTGTGGCACAGCTTTTCGATGGGGTGCGAATCACGTATATTGCACTTGATCATGCGGTGTAAACGCATTCACGCGTTCGCGCAGACGTGCGAGGAGAAACCATGCGGCTGTTCGCTTCGATAATAGTTGCCGGTACAGCGGCAGGCCTTGCAACAGCTGGCACCACCGATGCGCTCGCACAGGCCGCTTCGACAGGCTCAGGACAGGCATATCCGACGAAACCGATTCGACTCATCGTGGCGGTGAACCCCGGCGGCAATCTCGATCTTCTCGGACGCTCCGTCGCCGATTCCGTAAGCAACGGTCTCGGCCAGCGCATGTATGTCGAGAACCGCCCCGGAGCGAACAGCACGATAGGGCTCGCCGCCGGCGCACGCGCGGCGCCGGACGGCTATACGTTCGTGATGGTCGCGCAGACCGCGCTGGTCGCCGTAATGATGATGCGCAATCCGCCGTACGATCCACTGCGCGATTTCGCGGGCGTCAGCCTCATCGCCACACTGCCGCAGATACTTGTCGTGCACAAATCGTTGCCGGTAACCAGCGTCAAAAGCCTCATCGCGCTTGCGAAGGCGCGCCCGGAACAGCTCAACTGCAGCACGTCCGGCAACGGCTCGGGCTCGCACCTGGCGCTGGCGCTCTTCAACCGCATGGCCGGCGTACGCATCACGCGCATTCCGTACAACGGCGACGGCCCCGCCATAATCGATTTGCTGGGCGGGCAAGTGCCCATGAAGTTCGACAATGTGAGCACGTCACTCGCGCACGTGCGCGCTGGCCAGCTACGCGCCCTTGGCGTTACGAGCCCTGGGCGCACCCCGCTCCTGCCCGACGTGCCGGCCATCGCCGAGACCTTGCCCGGGTTTCAGGTCGGGATATTTAACGGCATGATGGCGCCGGCCGCGACGCCGCCCGAAATTCTGGCGCGCGTGCATGCGGAAATCGTGAAGTTCGCGACGGCGCCGGAGATCCGCAACCGCTTCGCCGCGCAGGGCGTGGAGCTGCAGACGAGCGCCACGCCGGAGCAATTCACCGCTTACATCAAAACCGAATACGCGAAGTTGGCGAAGGTTATGGAAGACGCGGGCATCAAGCCCGAATAAGCGCTGCCGTCCGAATGCTCACGCATGCACACGTGCTAGTTACGCAACAGCCGCCGGCGGCGCCGGGGAGATGTTCGTTACGTAAGTACGGTAAATCGCAGGCAATTGCGCCAGCACTTCATCCCTGCCCAGAACGTCGCTGTCGCGCACGGCGGCCGTCACGAGCTCCGGGGTCAGCAATTGCAAGGCAAGCGACGCCATCGGTGCATGGCTCAGATGCCACGGTTCCGCGTAAACGCCGCCACGGTATTGCGCATAAGGCCGGAAAAATTCGAAGCGCGCCATGTTGCTATCGAGCCAGACGCACAGCTTGTGAAAAACGCCGCCCGCCGCGTACTCTTCCGGCAACAGGTGGTAACGCTGGTTCGGCGCAAGTGCCGCGCGGTCAATCAGGTCAACATCGGTGCCCCAGTGGTGGCGGCTCGCGCCCGGCAGCGCGCTCCAGCACAGGATGCCGTCGATGCGCTCGACCGGCGTCAGACGCGCGTGGTCGCGCACGTTGCCCGCTTTGTCGTAAAGCGGCCGCTCGCCGCGGTATTTCATGTTCCAGATGCGCAACTGCGCCGCGAAATCACGGAAACCGCTCGTAATCCACAGGTCGATACCGTCCGCGGCGGCGGCTTCTTTCATCGCGAGCAGCGGTTCCAGCACGCACGTGTGCACCGCGGCGCCGAGATCATCGCGCTGCACGACATGGGTAGCGGCGCGGCCGGTCAATTCGAGCTCGTTGAACATGACTGGGATTTTAACTCCTGAACCTCAGGCAATAAAAAAGCCGGCACAAGGCCGGCTTTTCAAAGGTTTCCGTTTTTTTATTATGCCGCCTTGGCAGGCGCTTCTTCTTTTTCATCCCCGCTGACCTCAGGACGGTCGATCAATTCCACGACCGCCATGGGCGCGTTATCCCCCTTGCGAAAGCCGAACTTCAGTATGCGCAGATAGCCGCCATTGCGCGTCGCGTAGCGCGGGCCGAGCTCGCCGAACAGTTTGGTCACCATCTCGCGGTCGCGCAGGCGGTCAAACGCGAGCCGGCGGTTGGCGAGCGAAGGCGATTTGCCGAGCGTCAGGATGGGCTCGGCGACGCGGCGCAGCTCCTTCGCTTTGGGCAAAGTCGTCTTGATCACTTCGTGCCGCAGCAGCGAGACGGTCATGTTGCGCAGCATCGCCAGGCGATGGCTGCTCGTGCGGTTGAGTTTTCTTAAGCCTAAACGGTGACGCATGATGAATCCTTAATTAGACCTTCTCGAGGCCGACCGGCGGCCAGTTTTCCAGACGCATGCCGAGGGTGAGCCCGCGCGATGCGAGGACTTCCTTGATCTCGTTTAACGACTTGCGGCCGAGGTTGGGCGTCTTCAGCAGTTCGGTTTCGGTGCGCTGGATCAGATCGCCGATGTAATAGATGTTTTCCGCTTTGAGGCAGTTGGCCGAACGTACCGTGAGTTCGAGGTCATCAACCGGACGCAGCAGGATAGGATCGATCTGCTGGGCTTTGGGTATTTCGACCTGCACCGGCGTGCCCTTGAGATCGGCGAACACGACGAGCTGGTCGACCAGAATGCGCGCCGCGTAGCGGATCGCTTCTTCCGGCTCGATCGCACCGTTGGTTTCGATGTCGATAATCAGCTTGTCCAAATCAGTGCGCTGTTCGACGCGCGCCGAATCGACCTGGTAGCTGACGCGGCGCACCGGGCTGTAGGATGCATCGAGGACGATGCTGCCGACCGCACGGCTCACTGCGCCTTCGATCTGCTCGCCGCGGCTGGTACGCACTGCGCCGGGCACATAGCCGCGGCCGTGTTCGACCTTGATCTGCATGTCGAGCTTGCCGCCGGCGGTCAGGTGCGCAATGACGTGATCCGGATTGACGATTTCGACGTCGTGCATCGGCTCGATGTCGCCCGCGGTAACCACGCCTTCGCCCTGCTTCTTCAGCGTCAGCTCGGCTTCTTCGCGGTTGTGCAGTTTGAGCACGATGCCTTTGAGGTTCAGCAGAATGTCGACCACGTCTTCCTGCACGCCGTCGATCGTCGAATATTCGTGGAGCACGCCGCTCATTTTCACTTCGGTCGCGGCAAACCCCGGCATCGACGACAGCAGGATGCGGCGCAGCGCGTTACCGAGCGTGTGGCCATAGCCGCGCTCGAAGGGTTCCATCGTGACCTTGGCATGGAACGGCGAAATGTTCTGCACGTCGATGATGCGCGGCTTGAGAAAAGTGCTGCTGGGCATGGCGTATTCCTCTAACGATTACGGAAGCAGTAATAAAAATTTTTCTTCCGACCAAAACTTCCCTGATTCGGGGGCCAATGAGGGAGCGCGCTCCCTCGTCCGTGCATTTCTTATTTCGAGTACAGCTCGACCACCAGCGATTCGTTGATGGTGGAAGGCAGATCGCTGCGCTGGGGCACGGTCTTGAACGTGCCTTTGAACGCGGCGGGATCGACTTCGAGCCATTCCGGATAACCGCGACCGGAGGTCGACTCGAGGGCAGCCTTGATGCGCAGATGCTCCTTCGCCTTCGGCGCGACTTCGACGACATCGCCCGGACGCAACTGATACGAAGGAATGTTAACGCGCTTGCCGTTCACCAGGATGCCGTTATGGCGCACGATCTGGCGCGCTTCCGAACGCGACACGCCGAAGCCCATCTTGTACGTGATATTGTCGAGGCGCGATTCGAGCATCTGCAGCAACGCTTCGCCGGTAATGCCTTTTTTCTGCACCGCGCGATGGTAGATATTGCGGAACTGCCCTTCGAGCAGACCGTAAATCCGGCGCAGCTTCTGCTTTTCACGCAGCTGCACGCCGTAGCCCGAGAGACGGCTGTTCTTCTGGCCGTGCTGTCCGGGCGGATAGTTGCGCCGCTCGATCGCGCATTTGTCGGTAAAGCACTTGTCGCCCTTGAGGAACAGCTTCTCGCCCTCACGGCGGCACTGGCGGCATTTTGCGTCTAGATTTCTGGCCACAGCCGGTTCTCCTTAGATGCGACGCCGCTTCGGCGCGCGGCATCCGTTATGCGGGACGGGCGTGACGTCGGCGATGCTCGTGATCTTGAAGCCAAGCGCGTTCAACGCGCGCATGGCTGATTCGCGCCCGGGGCCCGGGCCCTTGATGCGCACTTCGAGGTTTTTGACGCCGCATTCCTGCGCGAGCTTGCCGGCGTGCTCGCCCGCAATCTGCGCGGCGAACGGCGTCGATTTGCGCGAGCCTTTGAAACCGGCGGAGCCGCTGGTCGCCCACGACAGGGCGTTGCCCTGGCGGTCGGTGATGGTAATGACGGTGTTATTGAAGGAAGCGTGAATGTGCGCGATGCCTTCCGCGACATTTTTCTTGACCTTCTTACGAACCCGGGTGTTTGCCTTTGCCATTGAATATGCTTTCCGCTTTTAAACTGTGTCGATCAGACCGTAACCGATTTTTGTATCTTGACCGCTGCCTTGCGCGGGCCCTTGCGCGTGCGCGCGTTCGTGCGCGTGCGCTGACCGCGCACCGGCAGACCACGACGATGCCGCAGGCCGCGCCAAGTGCCCAGATCCATCAGGCGCTTGATGTTCATTGAAACTTCACGCCGCAAATCGCCTTCGATCGCGAACTTCGAGACCTGCTCGCGCAGCTTCTCCATGTCGGTGTCCGACAGATCCTTGATCTTGGTCGTATGCTGAATGCCGGCCGAGGTGCAGAT
>JBDSSV010000403.1:0-2550 GCA_039928535.1 Burkholderiales bacterium | reverse complement strand
TGGGAGGCCAAGTCAGAGGCTCCCTACGAGGGCCGCTTGCTCCCGCGCCGTTGCCACACCAGCCACAGCGTAGCGGCGGTCGCCAGCGCCAGGAAAGGGATTGAACCCAGATTGACCGCGTGCCAGCCGCTTTTCTGCAGCAGCAGCCCGGACGACATCGACGAAATCGACATGGTCACGAATATCATGAAGTCGTTTGCGGCCTGCGTCTTGGCGCGTTCGGCTGGCGTGTAGCATTCGGTAAGCAGCGCCGAGCCGCCCACGTACATGAAGTTCCAGCCCACACCGAGCAGGAACATCGCGGTCCAGAAATTGATGAGCGCCGTCCCCGCGAGCGCGGAGGCTATGCACGCGAACATGAGCACGATGCCAGCGAGGATCACGTTCAACGCGCCGTAGCGGTAAACCAGCGAACCCGTGAAGAACGACGGCCCGTACATGCCGATGACGTGCCATTCGAGCACGAATGCAGCGTCGTCGAAGTGGTGCTCGTGCGCGCGCATCGCGAGTGGTGTCGACGTCATCATCAGGTTCATGATCCCGTACGAAAGCATGGCCGCGAGCGCAGCGACGATAAACACGGGCTGGCGCATGATGGTGCCGAGCGGGCGCCCCGGGTCCTTGCGCTCGTGCTCGGTCAGCTGCGGGATATCGAGACGCGTGAGCACGAGGGTGGCCAGCAAGCACACGAATATCAGCGACAGGTAAGAGCCCATGAACACGTGATCGGGGAACAGGTCCTTGGTGCGCTTCGCCATTTCGGGGCCTATGATGCCGCCGAGAATGCCGCCCGCCAGCGTGAATGAAATCGCTTTGGCGCGGAACGACTCACTGGCAGCGTCCGCCGCGGCGAAACGGTAGTATTTGCCGAACGCGGTATACATGCCCATGACCGCCATGCCCGCGCACAGCAGCCAGAAATTTGCGAAGTAGACGGCCAGCGTGCAGATCGCCGCGCCCAGCATGCCTATCGCCGTGCCGGTCTGGAACCCGCCGCGGCGGCCGATCGCCTTCATCAGGAAAGACGCCGGAATGGTCGTGATCGCCGAGCCGAATACGTAGCACGTGAGCGGCACGGTCGCGAACGATTTGTTGTCGGCGAGCGCGTAGCCCGCGAGCCCCGTGATGGCGACCATGGTCACGCCGGTAATCTGCAGCGTCGCCTGCGTCGCCGACAGCACCATTACATTGCGATGTTGTTTGTCCATTTCCTTTTATATCACTGGGCTTCGCGCCGTTCTCACCTTCCCCTTCAAGGGGACGGTCGGGATGGGGATGGGTCAGTTAAATCGCGGGTTGCCTGAATAATTACCCATCCCCACCTCATTCCTCCCCTTGAAGGGGAGGATGAATAATCCGCTCCGCGAATAAATCATTCCACGCGCACGCCGGCGGCCTTGATAATGGCAGCGAATTTCGCGAGTTCGCGCTGCACGAGCGCGGCGAGTTCCGCCGGCGTGCCTGTCAATGCATCCGCGCCCTGGCTTACGAGCTTGTCTTTCATTTCGGGCCGCGTCATGGTCCGGTTGATCGCCGTGTTCAGGCGCTCGACGATTTCGCGCGGCGTGCCGGCCGGCGCGAATACGCCGAACCAGTTGCCCGCTTCGTAGCCTTTCACGCCCGCTTCAGCGATGGTCGGCACCTCGGGCAACAAGGCCGATCGTTTGGCGGTGCTGACTGCAAGAGCGCGCACGCGGCCGCTTCTAATCATGGGCACCGACGTCAGCACCGGATCGAACACCATCGCGACTTCGCCGCTCATGAGCGCGGTCATCGCCGGTGTGTTGCCCTTGTACGGAATATGCGTCAGCTTGATGCCAGACATCTGCGCGAACTGCTCGATCGCAAGATGAGTCGACGAGCCCTGCCCCGCCGAACCGTAGTTAATCGCGCCGGGCTTCGCGCGCGCGAGCGCAATCAGATCCCGCAATGTTTTTGCCGGAAGCGAAGGATGCACGTCGACGGCATACGAGAGCGTCGCGAACATGCCGACGGGCGTGAAATCTCTCACCGGATCGTACGGCAGCTTCGCCATCAGGTTCGGATTGATCGCGAACCCCGCGGAACTGCCGACGAGCAACGTATAACCGTCCGGCGCTGCTCTCGCGCCGAGCTCGGTCGCGATGATGCCGCCTGCGCCCGCGCGATTGTCTATCGTCACCTGCTGGCCCAATAACTCGCCGAGCGGCTGGGCCATTGCGCGCGCCAGTATGTCGGTGCCGCCGCCCGGCGCGAAGCCGACGATGAGACGGATGGGTTTGACCGGATAGGCGGGTTGCGCGAATGTCGTGCTCGCGACGCACAGTACCGAGCACACTGCAGCCCATACGGCTCGGCAATAGTAGCGCGTCGTCCCCGCGCGTGAGAGCCTCCCCCGGTGGTTGTAGGCCGGGGCGGGGACCCAGGAGTCTTGTTCTGGATACTCGCCTTCGCGGGTATGACGGCGAAGAAATATGTACCGTGCGCTTTTAGTTATTTCTAACGAACTCATCCCCCCGAGTGTAAATGGCAGGGGTTATCTGAATCAAGGTAAAATCCGTATAAATTCAA
>JBDSSV010000402.1:0-3278 GCA_039928535.1 Burkholderiales bacterium | reverse complement strand
GCCGCTCTCGAAATCGCTGACTACCGTGCCGACCGGCACGCGCAAAATGACATCGTCGGCAGATTTTCCGCTGCAATCGGCGCCGCGTCCCGCCGCGCCGTTTTTGGCGCGGTGGATGCGCGCGAAGCGGTAATCGACCAGCGTGTTGATATTGCGGTCGGCCAGCGCGAATATACTGCCGCCGCGGCCGCCGTCGCCGCCGTCGGGACCGCCGCGCGGGATGAATTTTTCGCGCCTGAATGATGCCGAGCCGTCGCCCCCCTTGCCGGCGTGCAGCTCCACGGTGGTTTCATCGATGAATTTCATGTCGGCATTTCACGTTCTGCCTGGTGAGAAAACAAAAAAGCCCTGCGCGGCGGCAGGGCTTTTAAGCGCGCTAAGAGCCTGGTCTACGCAGAAGCGACAACGTTGACGGTTCTTTTCCTGGCCGCTCCCTTGACCGCAAACTGGACGGTGCCGGCAATGAGCGCGAACAGTGTGTGATCCTTGCCAATGCCGACATTGACGCCCGGATGCACCTGGGTGCCGCGCTGGCGAATGATGATGCTGCCCGCGGTAATGACTTCGCCGCCGTACGCTTTTACGCCCAGCCGCTTGGAATTCGAGTCGCGGCCGTTGCGCGAACTGCCACCTGCTTTTTTATGTGCCATTCAATTGCTCCTAAGCTGCGATGCCGAGAATTTCGATCTCGGTGTAATTTTGGCGATGGCCCTGCGATTTGCGGTAATGCTTGCGGCGGCGCATTTTGAAAATATGCACCTTGACGCCGCGGCCATGCGAGACGATTTTTGCTTTTACCGTGGCGCCCGCGACGAGCGGTGTGCCGAGCGAGACGGTGTCGCCGTCGGCAACCATCAACACCTGGTCGAGCACGATTTCAGATCCGACGTCAGCCGCGACCTGTTCAATTTTGAGCTTGGCGCCGGACGCTACGCGATACTGCTTGCCGCCGGTTTTTATGACCGCATACATGGTTGGACCCTTTTTGACCGCTGACTTGCCGGATTCGGAAAACCGCGCATTATACCCAATAGCGATTTTTCAGTCAAAACATAGTAAAATGAGCCACTTGCCACTATCGCAGCCGCGCTGAGCGGCGCCCTTTCAGGTCCAGGGCGCAGCACCGGCGACCATCCTCACTGCAGCCAGATGTCGGTCCCCTTCATTCAGGAGTTTATCGCCGCGGATATGCGGGCGGTGGATGCCGTCATCCGGCGGCGTCTCACGTCCGAGGTCGCACTCGTTCGCGAAGTCGCCGAATACATTGTCGGCAGCGGGGGCAAACGCCTGCGTCCGGCATTGGTAATCCTGTCGGCGGGCGCTTTCGGCTACCAGGGGCCGCAACACCATGAGCTTGCCGCTGTTGTGGAGTTCATACATACCGCAACGCTGCTGCACGACGATGTCGTCGACGATTCGGAGCTGCGGCGCGGCAAGTCGACCGCCAACGCATTGTTCGGTAATGCCGCCAGCGTGCTGGTGGGCGATTTTGTCTACTCGCGCGCGTTCCAGCTGATGGTCGATGTCGAAAGCATGCGCGTGATGCAGGTGCTCGCGAGCGCGACAAACGTCATTGCCGAAGGCGAAGTGCTGCAACTGATGAATTGTCATAACACGGCCATCAACGAGCACGACTACCTGCAGGTTATACGTTACAAGACCGCGAAATTGTTCGAGGCGGCGACGCGGCTGGGCGCGATTCTCGGGAACGCGACGCCCGAGCAAGAGACCGCGATGGCAAGCTATGGGATGCACCTCGGCACGGCGTTTCAGCTGATCGACGACGTGCTCGATTATTCCGGTGACAACAAGGCGACGGGCAAGAATGTCGGCGACGACCTGGCCGAGGGCAAGCCGACATTGCCGCTGATTTATGCGATCAAGCATGGCGATCCGGCGGAAGCCGCGATCATTCGCAAAGCGATCGAGGAGGGCGGTTTGGGCGAGCTCGCGCAGGTCATCGCGGCAATCAAGCGCAGCGGGGCGCTCGACTACACGCGGCGTCAGGCCGAAGCCGAAGCGCGGGCCGCCAGCGCGGCGCTCGCGACGCTGCCAAATTCTAAATACCTGGAATCTTTGCTACAATTGGCGGACTTTGCGGTTACGCGCGACTATTGACGGGGCACGCCAACACGTGCCCCTTGTTGTTGGAGCGCCGCAAATCGGGGTGTAGCTCAGCCTGGTAGAGTACTGCGTTCGGGACGCAGGAGTCGGAGGTTCGAATCCTCTCACCCCGACCAATTCGGTCGATCGTTGCAGGCGCTGGTCCGCATCGCGCTGCCCAGACGGGGCCAAGGCCCGCCGGCGATTTTCATTGTCGCGTCGCCGCCCGCGCGGACGCTTCCGCCATGCTTCCATGTATCAGCTTGCCTCGACGGCACAGGGCGCGTGATGCAAACTAGGCGCCTTTCACGGAGCTGCGCTTGCAAGGTAAACCTTGGGCAAATTGATCTTATTGGTGCTGGCGGTAGTGGTCGTCTGGGCGGTGCTGAAAAGCTATCGCAAGACGCGCCTTCGCGATCAGGCGCCGCCGACAAATGTGCCCGAAGACATGGTGCGCTGCGCCCAGTGCGGCGTGCATCTGCCGAAGAGCGAAAGCCACGCGAAAGACGAAAAGTTTTTCTGCAGCGCCGAGCATCTGCGGCGGCACCGGTGAACCCATGCCGGCCCTCTCGCTAGCCACACGTGCCGAAACGCGGGCATCCATGGTGAGCCCTGGCTTGGAGGCGGCTGATCCGCCCAATTCCTACTGGCGCTCGCTGTATTTTTTCAATGGCTACCGCCTGATCGTGGCGCTCTTGCTGCTGTCAATCACACTCCTGTTCGGCCACCAGCTTACGTTCGGGTCGCTCGACTTCGAGTTGTTCGTTTCCATGGCGGCCGCTTACGTGGCGTTCAGCCTCGTGTGCTTTCTCGTCATCGCCTCACGCCGCTATTTTCACGTGCAGCTCGGCGCGCAGGTCGGGGCGGACATTATTTTTATCGTCGTATTGATGTTTGCGAGCGGCGGTATCTCGAGCGGGCTCGGCTTGCTTCTGCTGTCGGGTCTGGCCGCCGCCGGGCTGATCAGCCGCGGACGTCTGACGCTGTTTTATGCCGCGCTCGCGAGTATTGCGGTGCTGATCGAACATACCACTGAGGTACTGTTTTATAACGGCGCCACCGCGCAGTACGTGCAGGCCGGGCTGCTCAGCATCGGTTATTTCACCACCGCGTGGGTGGCGCACACGCTGGCGAAGTATCTGGTCGCGACCGAGCAGCTCGTTGCACAGCGCGAG
>JBDSSV010000401.1:0-14161 GCA_039928535.1 Burkholderiales bacterium | reverse complement strand
ATGAGCTGCATGAATTCGTCGGCACTCTGGCGTGACGAGCGCGGCTCGAGCACGAGACGCACCTTGTTATCTTTGTCGGACTCGTCGTTGATTTTTTCGAGTGCACCGAGGATCAACTGCTTGAGATTGGCCTGCGTCGCCGTGACCTTGCCGTTCTTGTCCTTGCCTTTCGGATTGGTCATCTCCTCGACTTCGGACATGACGCGGTGCGCCGACGTTGTTGGCGGCAGCTCATAGACTACGATCTGCCACTGGCCACGCGCGAGGTTCTCTATCTTCCAGCGGCAGCGCGCACGCAGCGAGCCGCGTCCGCTCGTATAAGCGTCGATGATGGCCTGGCGCGAACTGATGATCTGGCCGCCGCCGGGGAAATCCGGCCCCTTGATGATATCCATAACCGACGCGACGGTCGTCTTCGGATGGCGCACGAGTTGAATCGCCGCTTCGGCAGCTTCGCGCATGTTGTGCGGCGGCAGCTCGCACGCCATGCCGACAGCGACGCCCGACGCACCGTTGAGCAGCAGCATGGGCAGACGCGCGGGCAGCAGTTCCGGCTCCTGCAGCCGACCGTCGTAGTTGGCGGTGAAATCGACCGTGTCCTGATCGATCTCGGACAACAGCAGATCGGCGAGCGGGGTGAGCTTTGCTTCGGTATAGCGGTACGCCGCGGCCATATCGCCGTCGGGCGAACCGAAATTGCCCTGGCCGTCGATCAGCGGATAGCGCAGCGAAAAATCCTGCGCCATGCGCACGAGCGCGTCGTACGTCGACGAGTCGCCGTGCGGATGATATTTGCCGAGCACTTCACCGACGATGCGCGCCGACTTCGTGTGCTGCACGCCGGAGCGCAGGCCGAGCTCGTGCATTGCGTACAGGATGCGTCGCTGCACCGGCTTCTGGCCGTCTTCGACGTTGGGGATCGCGCGGCCGCGCACGACACTCATCGCATAGGTGAGGTAGCTGCGCTCGGCGAACGCCGCCATGTCGACCGAGTCGTCCCCGTTTGACTTCGCGCCGCCCGCAGTGCCGCCGCCTTTGCCGTCACCGCCGCTGCTCGCGCCTGGATTCTGAGGGGCTTGCTTTCCGTTCGCGCCTGGACTCTGCGGCGCTTGCTTGCCGTCCGCGCCCGTATCCTGCGGCGCCGTCGTTGCGGCATCGGCAAACAGGTCCGGCGTCGCGTCGTCCTGACTGCTGCGTTTACTTTTCTTTGCGCTCTGCTTCAAATGTCGGCCTCGACCTGGTCGCCTTTTTCTTCCATCCACGCGCAACGCGCCTCGGCCTCGCGCTTGGACATCAGCATATTGAAGAGCGCGAGCGTTGCTTCACGGTCTTCGATGCGCACCTGCAGGAGCCGCCGCGTGTCGGGGCACAGGGTGGTTTCCCACAACTGGCCCGGATTCATTTCGCCGAGACCCTTGAAACGCTGGATCTTGAGCGTGTCGACTTTGACGCCTTCATCGCGCGCGCGGTCGAAGATGGATTTGCGTTCTTCTTCGTCAAGCGCATAGAGCTTCTTCGCGGGCCGCTTGCCCTGCGCCGGGATATCGATCTTGTAGAGCGGCGGGCTCGCGATGTAAATGTTGCCGTTCTCGATCAGCTTCGGGAAGTGGCGATAAAAAAGCGTCAGCAGCAGCACCGCAATATGCGCGCCGTCCACATCGGCGTCGGTCATCGAGGCGATTTTTCCGTAGCGCAGCCCCGACAGGTCCGGATTCGCATCGGGCTCGTGCGGGTCGACGCCGATCGCGACTGCGATGTCGTGAATCTCCGCGTTCGAGAACAGCAACTCGCGCTTGACCTCCCACGAGTTGAGGGCCTTGCCGCGCATCTTGTAGATAGCCTGAAAGCGCTTGTCGCGCGCCTGCTTGGCCGAGCCGCCCGCCGAATCGCCTTCGACCAGGAAGAGCTCGTTCTGCGTGAGATCGGTTGTCTCGCAGTCGGTGAGCTTCTCGGGCAGCATGACTACGCTCGAGGATTTCTTGCGCTCGACCTTCTGCACCGAGCGCGAACGCTCGACGGCCTGGCGGATGACGACTTCGGCGATCTTGCGGCCGAATTCGACGTGGGTATTCAGCCACAGCTCGAACGGGTCGCGCACCATGCTCGCCACCAGCTTGAACGCATCGCGGTTCGACAGCTTTTCCTTGGTCTGGCCGTGGAATTGCGGTTCCAGCACTTTGGCCGACAGGAAGTAAATCGTGCGCGACCACAGGTCGTCGGCCATCAGCTTGATGCCACGCGGCATCATGTTGTGATGCTCCGCGAACACTTTCACCGCCTCGAAGATGCCGTCGCGCAGGCCGGATTCGTGCGTGCCGCCGGCGGGCGTCGGGATCAGGTTGGCATACGATTCACCGTAGCCTTTGGCCTCGTCCACGATCGCGAACGCCCAGCCTGCGCCTTCGCCGATCGCGTAACCATTCGCTTCCTTGACGTAGTTCTCGCCGTCGAAAATTTCCCCGACCGGTTCGGTGCCGGCAAGCATTTCCTTGAGATACCCTTTCATGCCTTCCGGGTAACTCCAGGTACGGCTGGTCGTTTCTTTCGCGCCTTCGATGGACAGCGACACTTTGACGCCCGGCAGCAACACGGCTTTCGAGCGCACGATGCGCTCGAGATCGGGCAGGGAAATTTTGGGCGAATCGAAATATTTCTTGTTCGGCCAGATCCTGAGCGAGGTGCCGGTGTCCCTGGCGGGGACACTCTTGACCTTCTTCAGCTTCTGCGTGACAGCGCCGTCCTCAAACACGATGCGATTGAGCGCGCCTTCGCGCTTGATTTCGACTTCGAGTTTCTCCGACAACGCATTGGTCACCGACACGCCAACGCCGTGCAGACCGCCGGAAAACTTGTAGGCAGCGTCGGCCGCGCTCTTGGAAAATTTGGCGCCCGCGTGCAGCTCCGTGAATACCAGTTGCACGGTCGGAATTTTTTCGACGGGATGCAGCCCGACCGGAATGCCGCGGCCGTTGTCGGTGACCGTCACGGAACCGTCGCGATGCAACGTGACATCTATGGAGTCAGCGTGTTCCCCGAATGCTTCATCGGCGGCGTTGTCAATCGCCTCCTGGATGATATGCGTCGGGTCGGTCGTGCGCGTGTACATGCCCGGCAGACGCTGCACCGGCTCGATTCCGCGGAGCTTCTGAACAGAGCTTTCGTCGTATTTCTTCACTGCCATTGTGCGGCTTGCCTCAACGAGGTAAGGATAAAAATGCGATTGTACCGCGTGGCAGTGAATGTACAAGCGCCAGCGCGGAAAGCCGTTCCTTGAGCTTGACTTTGTTCGCGCCACGCAACCGGGGCCGGCATTTGAAAACGCGCATACGCCCGCTCCTCATTGAGTCGTATACTTGCGGACATCAATCACTTTGCGGTCACCCGGCCATGCCCATTTACGAATACCAATGCGGTTCCTGCACAAAGGAGTTCGAGAAACTCGTGCGCAGTTCCTCGCCCGCGGCAGAATGTCCGAGCTGTCACGGTACCGATCTGCACAAGAAGTTGTCGACCTTTTCCTCAGTGTCCAAATCGGCGTTCGGCGCGGTCTCCAGTTCCGCGGCGCTCGACACGCTGCCGGCGGGTTGTCCAAGCTGCGGCGATCCTGGCGGCCCGGGCTCCTGCCAGTTCTAAGTCGTGGGTAATCCCGCAGTTCCCGCGTTGTCCTCCAACGGGGCGCATATTCCCGCGCTCGGCTTCGGCACATCGCAGCTCGGCGATTGCGCGGAGATCGTGGCAGCCGCCTTGCGCCTGGGCTATCGCCACATCGACACCGCCTGGAAATACGGCTCCGAAAAAGGCGTCGGCCAGGGCATCAAAGCGTCGGGCGTGCCGCGCCAGGAAATTTTCCTCGTCACCAAGGTCTCGCACGAATATCTGCGCGCCGGCGATTTCGCCGCCAAGGCCGATGAGAGCCTGCGCAACCTGCAGGTCGACTACGTAGACCTGCTGCATGTGCACTGGCCCACCATCGACGGCATTCCGCTCGCGGAAACCATGGGGGCGCTGGCCAAGGCCAAGCGCGACGGCCTTGCGCGTCACGTCGGCGTCGCCAACTTCAACATCGCGCTGCTGCAGGACGCGATGCAGCTATGCCCAGAGCCGCTGGTGACGTTGCAGGCCGAGTACCATCCTTATCTGGACCAGTCGAAAATCCTGGATTTCTGCCGGCGCCACGGCATCGTCTTCACCGCATACTGCCCGCTTGGCCGCGGGAAACTATTCAAGGACCCGGTGATGGCCGATATCGCGCGCACTAAACACAAGACGGTCGCGCAAATCGCGTTGCGCTGGCAGATTCAGCAGGGCAACATCGCGCCGATTCCGCGCTCGGCCAACCCCGCGCACATGGCGGAGAGCCTTGCGGTCTTCGACTTTACGCTCACAGATGATGAGATGCGGCGCATACACGCGCTCGCCCGCCCCGATGGACGCATCGCAAATCCCGCCGGCCGCGCGCCCGTCTGGGACTGAATTTTTTTCGCGCTATTCCGCTTTCAAGCCGATCAATTTGATCAGCTTCGCGTTCTCCGCGATCTCGCCCTGAATGAACGCAGCGAATTGCTCCGGCGTATTGGTCCGGGGTTCGAGACCTTGCAGGTTGAGCGCCGCTTTCATCTCAGCTACGTTGACCACCTGACCGATTGCGTCGTGCAGGCGCGCGACAATGTCTTGCGGCGTGCCAAGCGGCGCCAGGATGCCATACCAGCCGTAGCGGTCGTAGCCGGGAACGCCGGATTCGTTGAGCGTGGGAACCTGCGGCATCATGCCGACACGCTTGATGCTCGTTACGGCAAGCGCCCTGATCCTGTGTGTCTGCATGAAAGGGAGCGCCCCGGGGATTCCCGGAAAACTCACTTCGACTTCGCCGCCGGCCGCGGCGCGCGCGCTGTCCGCGGAGCTCTTGTAGGGGACGTGGACCATGCTGATGTTGGCTTTCACTTTCAACAACTCGCCGGCAAGATGCACCGAACTGCCAATCCCCGATGAGCCGTACGTGAGCTGTCCCGGTTTCGCCCTGGCGAGCGCAATCAGTTCCCTGACGTTGCGCACGGGCAGAGAAGGATGGACCACCACCACATAGGTACCCGTTGCCGCCAGACTCACCGGCGAAAAACCGAGCTCGAGGTCACGCGGAGATTTCGCCAGCAACGCCTGCACGATTGCGTCGCCACTCGACATGACGAGTAGCGTGTAACCATCCGGCGGCGAAGTGGCTACGCGCTCTTTGCCGAGGGTGCCGCTCGCGCCTGCGCGATTGTCAACAATGACGGGCTGACCGAAATGCTCGGACAGCTTCTGCGCCACCATGCGCGCCGTCGTGTCGGTCGGACCGCCCGCCGTGTAACCGACCACCAGGCGGATAGGCTTGGCGGGAAAGGTTTGCGCGATGGCGGTCCATGCGGCGAGACCGCCGCACAGCAAAAACATCCCACACAACTTCTTCGCCGGCGCGCGTCTCACAGCACGACTTTTTGTCGCTGCCCCGTTTCCGACGAACGCACGATGGCGTCGAGCATCCGGTGGCGGCGCACCGCGGAATCGAAATCAGGTTCGATGCGCGTATTCGTACGAATCGCTTCAGCGAACTTGACCCACATCTGGCCGACGTCATATCCCGGACCGAGCCCGCGCACTTCTTCCGGCACCCACTTCAGGCGCTCCGGCACCGGCAGCTCCTGCAGTGCCTTGTCGTCCTTCTTGCCGCCCATGATTTTGCGTTTCAATTCCTGCCCCGCATCGCCGCCGCCCATCATCGTGAGCGTGCCTTCCGTGCCGTAGATTTCGAACCGGTAACCGGTACCGTGATAGGGGTGTACAGCGAGGTTTGCGCTAACCACCGCGCCGCCTTCAAGCCGGCCGGTAAGCATGATGTTGTCGGGCGCATCCACGTCGACATGCTTCTTCGTATCGGTTTCATACCATTGCTTGACCTGCGTGCTGACGACCGCCGCCACTTCGACGAGTTCTCCGGCGACCATGCATACGGCATCCATTGCGTGGCCGAACGTTATCGTCAGCGTGTTTGCGCCCTGCGAAGAATCACGCTGCCACGTGCGGTCCGACGTGCGGCTCAGCACGCCGCTGCCCATGTGCGTCATGTTGACCGACAGCACTGTGCCGACGTACCCGTCCTTGATGAGTTCACGCATATACAGATAGGCCGGCGACGCGCGGCGCTGCAAACCCACCATCGTGTACACTTTCATTTTGCGGGCGAGCGCGGCCAGTTCTTCGGCCTCCTGCGTGGTCTTGCCCAGCGGCCATTCGCAGTAGACATGCTTGCCCGCTTCGAGCGCGTTTTTCACAAGCTTGTAGTGCGCCGGCACACGGACGGCGACGAGCGCCGCCTCCACTGCCGGATTCGCGTCCATCGCCTTGTCGTCGCTGTAGGTGCGCTCGACGCCGTATTTCGCACCCGCCGCGCGCGCGGTGTCTTCGTGCGCCGTGCACACCGCGTAGATTTCGGTCTCCGGCAAACGCTGCAGGGGCGGGATGTGCGCGAGCGGCCCCCATCTGCCGTTCGCACCGATAAAACCCACGCGTAAGCGGTTCGATGAATTCATGACGCCGGACTCCCTTGCGGTTTGAAAGTGGGCAATGGTAACAGGCGACCGCAGACGGAGCCCGGGAACGAACAGTTTGCCTTACCCGGCCGGCGCTTTGATCGCGACGATCGCTTCCATTACCTGAGCAATCGTGTCGGGCTCGCGTGCGTTGAATTTTTCGCGCAGCCCCATGTCGACGACGTCGACCAGCTTCGCCCGCGTCGCTTTTGTCATGCGCGTGGATGAACCCAGCGCGTTCAGGAGCGCCAGCGCGTCGCCCATCTCGTGCACGCGCCGCGCCGAATGCACCGCGGTACCGCAGACATAGCGTTTCATGTTCTGCGCGAACGGCCGCTCGTCGAACGAGCCGGAGATATCGGCGGCAACGGCCTCGAGCACGCCGTAACGCTGCGCCGCTTCCAGCGACTCCATCAGCACGGCAGAGAGGCCTTTCATGCACACGCTGCGTATGAGCTTCATCGCGCTGGCGCCGCCCGGCTTGGCGCCAACGACTTTGACATTCATTCCGTACGGCGTCATCAACGCACTAAACGCCTCGGCATCCGTACCGCTCGCGCCTATTACGCCCTGGATGCCGTTCAATGGCACCGGGCTCATGATGGCAGCGTCGACGAAGCGCGCTTTGCCTTCGAGCAGTTGCGCGATGTCTTCCATGGTTTTCACCGCCGCCGAACTCATGTCGACGTACATTTGTTCGGGCTGCAGATACTTGCTCGTCTTGCGCGCTGCCGCCAGCGCCATCTTGCCAGGAGTCAGCGCGATGACGACGTCGGTTCCCTTGCACAAAGCGCGCACGGTTTTCACCAGTTTCGCGCCCGCCGCGGCGGCCTGCGCGTGCAGCGGTCCGTCCGCCGCCTCCTTCGCGCCCGACCGGCTGTAGGCCACGATGTCCGTCAGCCCGCCTTGCGATAAATCCTGCGCAAAGCGCAGCCCAGCTTCGCCGAAACCCAGTATGCCTAAACGCAATTTGATCTCCCCATTTAATGACAGGGTCCGCACGGCGCGGCCCGATAACAACGCGCAATTATATTGGTTACACTGCACATTTACATCCAGAAAGGAATTCATCATGCCAACCACCACCGACAAACTGATCGTCCGCAGGGACGGCGCCATCGGCTGGGTCATTTTCAACAACCCGGCGAAGCGCAACGCCATGTCGATGGACATGTACCTGGCGATGGGCGACGCGTTCGAAGACTACTCGCGCGATCCCGCGGTGCGCGTGGTGATATTGAAGGGCGCCGGCGACAAATCGTTCGTATCGGGCGCTGATATTTCGGAATTCAAGGAGCGCCGCGCGACGGCTGAAGCAAAAGCGGAATACGAGGCCGCCTCGGACCGCGCGTCAAGCGCGTTGCGGGCATGCCCGAAGCCGACAATCGCGATGATCCGCGGCTTCTGCATGGGCGGCGGCATGGGCACCGCGGTCAACTGCGATCTGCGGATAGCCTCAGACGACTCACGCTTCGGCGTGCCCGCGGCGAAGCTGGGCGTCGGCTATCGCTACGAGCGCCTGAAGTATCTCGAAGCGCTCGTCGGCCCGTCGTTCACGATGGAGATTTTTTACACCGGCCGCCAGTTCAGCGCACCGGAAGCGCTCACGATGGGACTGATCAACCGCGTGCTGCCCGCCGCCGAACTCGAGCAGTACGTACTCGACTACGCGAACACGATCGCCAACAACGCGCCGCTGACCATCGCCGCGGTCAAGCGCAGCGTGGTCGAGATGGACATGGACGAAACGAAACGCGACATCGCAGCCTGCGACCGGATGGTGGATGCGTGCTTCGCGAGCAAGGACTACATCGAAGGTCGCGACGCGTTCATGGAGAAGCGCAAGCCGGTGTTTCAGGGAAGATAATTAATTCAATAGACGACTGCTTTCTCTTTAGTGCGGTGCCGCACAGACCTGGCCGTCGCGGAGCAGGCATTGTCCCGTATGGGCGGGATGCACGGCGCTTTACCCGCTGTATTTAAATTGTTCGGGGGCGTGCATATGTACAAAAGAATCCTGGTGCCGGTGGATGCAAGTGCGGCTTCCGCGCAAGGGCTGCTCGAAGCAGTGCGATTTGCGAAGGATCAGCGCGCGCGGCTGCGCATCGTCCACATCGTCGATGAGTCGGTGTTGATTCAGTATCAGGAATCGGCTGATATCACAGGCAAGCTGCTGGACACTTTCGTGAAAGACGGCGAGAAGACACTGCGCGACGCGGTCGCCCTCGCCAAACGCCATGGCGTAAAGGCGGAGCATGTGCTGTATAAAACGATGGTCGGCGCACTGGCTGACGTCATCCTCAAGGAAGCCAAGAAGTGGCGTGCCGACGTCATCGTCATGGGCGCACACGAACAGGGCAAGGTCGAGCGTTTTTTTCTCGGGAGCAATGCCGAGAACATTGCCCGCTCAACGCTGCTGCCGGTGCTCTTGATCCATGCGGCGCCGGCGGCTAAACGCAAATCAACCGCCGGGCGCAAGCGCGCCGGCACGTGACGGGCGCACTGCACGCTCATCGAATCGGGGACTGTACGTAGCCGCACAGTCGCCGCATGCAGTATTGCGATCTGCATCCCACCGAGGCGGATTGCAAGCGTCGCCAGTTGAAGCCGGCGGTGTCGTGCCGGCCACCTTCAGGCCGGCATGAACGACTTGATGCGCTCGCGCTGCGCCGAGCGCACGTGCGAGCGCGCGACTTCCTCGGCGCCGTCCGCATCGCGTTTTTCGATCGCGCGCACGATGTGCTCGTGTTCTTTCAACGCCGACACGGCGCGGTGCGGCAAAGTCATCTGCGATTTGCCGAGCAGGCCCATCGAATCGCGCACGGCAATCAGCGCGCGCAACAGGAAGCGGTTGTGCGCCGCCTGCCGCAGCGCCTGGTGAAACCGCTGGTTGTGGGCCGCGAGCTCGTCGTATTTTCCCTTCAGCTTTTTCTCGACCGCGACCAGCTCCAGCAATTGCTCGACTTCCAGATCGGACGCGTGGCGCGCGGCGAGCCGCGCGGCGGTGCCTTCGAGCACTTCGCGCATCGCGTAGAGCTCCATCACCGCGCCATGATCCAGCGTCGCTATCACCAGCCCCAGGCGCGGCTCGTGCACCAGCAGGCCCTCGTTTTCGAGCCGCCGCATTGCATCGCGCGCCGGCGTGCGGCTCATCTTGAGCCACTCGGCGACTTCCGTTTCCATCATGCGCTTGCCCGGCTCGAATGTACCGGCCTGGATCGCGGAATGCAGCCTCGAGTAGGCGAGCTCTCCGAGCGGCGTCGCCTTGTCGGCTTTGAGCGCTTTTTGCATGTCACTCTCCCGTAAATTCTATTCGGCGTGCATGCCGCTGGACTTCACGATTTTGGCCCAGCGCGCCATTTCAGTCTTGATGTGAGCGGCGAGTTCCTCCGGCGTGCTGCCGACCGGCTCGCAGCCTTCGCTCATGAGCCGCTGCTGCAGATCGGGCAGCTTCAGGACCTTGACCGTCTCCGCGTGCAGACGAGCTACTATGGTGCGCGCGGTTGCTGCCGGCACCATCAAGCCGTACCACGATGAAAAATCATAGCCGGGCAGCGCGGATTCCGAAATCGTCGGCAGCTCGGGCATGGCCGGTGAGCGCTTGCGCGTCGTGATTGCGAGCGCGCGCAGCCGGCCGCTTTTCGCATACGGCATGCCGGATACGATACTGCTCATCGTCATATTGACCTGCCCGCTCAAGGTGTCGATCAGCGCCGGGCCGGCGCCTTTGTACGGCACATGAATCAACGTGATGCCCGCCATGCTGCTCAGCAGCTCGGCCGCGAGATGCCCGGAGCTGCCGACGCCGCCCGAAGCAAACGTGAGCTGACGGGTCTTTGCCAGCGCAATCAGTTCACGCGTCGTGGTCGCGGCAAGCGACGGATGCACCAGCAGCAAAAACGGCGACGACGCAATCAGGGTGACCGGCTGCAGATCGCGCACCGGGTCGAACGGTAGTTTCTTATAGAGACTCGGGTTGATCGTGTACGTGCTCGAAATAATCAGCGCCGTATAACCGTCGGGCGGCGCACTCGCCGCGAGCGCGCTGCCTATGCTGCCCGCCGCGCCCGAGCGGTTGTCGATGACCACGGTTTGTCCCAGCGCGTCGGTCAGCTTCTGCGCGACGGCGCGCGCCACGATATCGGTCGCCCCGCCCGGCGCGAGGCCGACGATGACTCTGATCGGCTTGGTGGGATAGCCCTGTCTTGAGCCCGTCGAAGCGGCTTGCGCGTTGTCGGCGGCGAATGCCGGCGTTGCCGTGACAACCGCTACCAGCAGCAGGCCACGGACGAGAAAATTGCCTTTCATAAGGGCCCCGCTCATTCCACTTTCAGGCCGGCGCTCTTGATGACCTTGGCCCACTTGGCAAGCTCGGCGCGCATAGTCTCCGCCAGTTGTGCGGGCGTGCTGGATGCTGGCACAGCGCCGTCTTTAGCCAGTGCATCGATGACTGCCGGCGTATCGAGCAACCTCACGAGCTCCTTGTTCAGTTTGCTCACGATAGCGACGGGCGTCTTCGCAGGCAGCACGACTGCGTACCAGCCGTCGACAGCGTAGCCGGGCACGCCCGCTTCGGCGACAGTCGGATACTCCGGTATCACCGGCGAACGCTTGAGGGTAGTCACCGCGAGCCCGCGCAATCTGCCCGTCGTCAGATGCGGCATGCCGGAAATGGCACTGGTCAACGCAAGCTGCACCTGACCGCTCAATAGATCGATCATCGCCGCGCCGCTGCCCTTGAACGGAATATGGACCATATCGGTGCCGGTCATGACCTTGAACAGCTCCATGCCCAGATGCGCGAACGAGCCGGTGCCCGACGACGCGAAGTTCAGCGCCCCCGGCTTCGCTTTGGCGAGCGCGATGAGATCCTTCACGGACTTCGCCTGGACCGACGGATGCACGACGAGGATGTACGGCTGCGAAGTCGCCTGCGTCACCGGCGCGTAGGCCTTCAATACATCGAGATTCATTTTCGTCATCAGCGTCGCGTTGGTGATTTGACTGCCTGAGATCATCATGACCGTATAGCCGTCGGGCGCCGCGTTTGCTGTCAGGCCCAACGCGATGGTGCCGCCGGCGCCGCTGCGGTTGTCGACGACGAACGGACGGCCCCAGCTTTCGGTCAGCTTCTCGCTCAACAGGCGCGCAAGTATGTCGCTGCCGCCGCCGGGCGAAAACCCGACGATGAAGCGCACCGGCTTTTGCGGATAATCGTCGGCGGACAGCGCGGGCGTTGCGCACCCGAGGAGCGCAAGGGGTGCGATAAAACTATAGCGTGACGGCATAAGCTTGGCCTTCAATCCAGTGACTGGACACTTTGAATTCTCGTGTATACACTAGTATACGTAGACGCTTTGCAGGCGTCAAAGACTGCGTCCTTCCCCACTGCAGCACAATTATCCAGAAGGCATTGCCGTGTCACCACAATCAAATTACGACGTAATCGTGCTCGGCGGCGGCAACGCGGCCCTGTGCGCCGCACTCTCGGCGCGCGAGAGCGCCGCGCGCGTGCTGGTGCTCGAGCGCGCGCCGCAGGACAAGCGCGGCGGCAATAGCGCCTACACCGGCGGCGGCTTCCGCATGGTCCATCATGGCGCCGCGGACATCAAGAAAGTCGTGCCCGACCTCACCGATGATGAAATCGCGCGCTCGGATTTCGGTGAATACACGGCGGAACAGTACCTCGACGACTTGGGCCGCATCACGCAGTACTACATTGATCCCGACCTCGCCGAAACCATCGTGCAGCAAAGCGCCGACACCGTGCACTGGATGCGCGAGCGCGGCATACGCTTCATGCCCAACTACGGCCGCCAGGCCTACAACGTGAACGGCCGCTTCAAGTTTTTCGGCGGCGTCGTGATTTTCGCCAACGGCGGCGGTACCGGCCTCATGGAACTGCACTATAAAGCCGCCGAGAAACACGGCATCGAAGTCCGCTATCAAACGCGCGCGACGACGCTGCTGCAGGGCGCGTCCGGGGTCGAGGGCGTGCGCGTAACCGCCAACGGAGTACCGCAGGAGATACGCGCGAAAGCCGTGGTGCTCGCCTGCGGCGGATTCGAGGCCAACCGCGAAATGCGCACGCGCTATCTTGGTCCCGGGTGGGACATGGCTAAAGTGCGCGGCACCCGCTACAACACCGGTGACGGCATCAGTATGGCGCTCGAGATTGGCGCGCAATCATACGGCCAGTGGTCGGGCTGCCACTCGGTCGCGTGGGAACGCTACGCGCCGGATTTCGGCGACGTCAACGCGCCACACGCGGGCTACCGCCACAGCTATCCGTTCGGCATCATGGTCAACGCCGACGGCAAGCGCTTTGTCGATGAAGGCGCGGATTTCCGCAATTACACTTACGCGAAATACGGGCGTGTCGTGCTCCAGCAGCCCGGCAGCTTCGCGTGGCAGATCTTCGACCAGCAGGTCAAGCACGTGATGCGCGACGAATACAAATTGCGCGGCGCAACCAAAGTGCAGGCCGACACGCTCGAAGGCCTCGTCGAGAAGATGCAGGACGTTCATCCGCAGAATTTTCTCGACACCGTGCGCGAATACAACGCTTCGATCAAGCGCGACGTGCCGTTCGACCCCAACGTCAAGGACGGCCGCACGACGGTCGGTCTCGCGATCGACAAAACGAACTGGGCGAACGTGCTGGAAAAGCCGCCGTTCGAGGCGTACTCGGTCGGCTGCGGCATCACATTCACGTTCGGCGGGCTGAAGATAGACACCAGCACGCACGTGCTCGATATGGAAGACGCGCCTATCCCGGGTCTGTATGCGGCCGGCGAATTGGTCGGTGGACTATATTACTTCAACTACCCCGGCAGCACGGGCCTGATGGCGGGCTCGGTGTTCGGCCGCATCGCGGGGCGCGAAGCCGCCGCGCACGCGAAAGCGTAGCTCCATTCCCTCCCTTGCGCGTCGCGCGGGGGAGGGTTAGGGAGGGGGCAAATGCTACTCGCAGTTCTTGCCCCCATCCTAGCCTTCCCCCGCGAGCGGGGGAAGGAATCTAGTGCTTCTCCGCCAGATAACGCTGCCGCGCAAACTCCAGCAGTCCGCCCGCATTGACGATGCGCTCGATCAGCGGCGGAAAAGCACGAATTGCCACGCTCGCGCCGGTGGCGGGATTGCGCACAATTACATTGGGATAATCCACTTCCAGCGTTTCGCCGTCGTTGACAATGCCGGTGATGCCGGGCGCCATGAAGATGGGCATCGCGCGCGCGATGCTGTTCCGCATAAAAAGCCGCGATACCGATTCGACAATGATGGCGGCGATGCCGATTTCGCGCAGCACCAGTCCGGGCCGGCTCGAGCCGCAGCCGAAGTTACGGCCTGCGACGAGGATATCGCCGGGTTTCATCTCGCGAGGAAACTCCGGACGGTACGCTTCCAGCGTGTGCATTTTTAGCTCTTCCATCGTCGGATACTGGTAGTACGGATTGATCGCGTCGGTCTCGACCGAATCGCCGAACTTCCACACCCTGCCCTTCATGGGCTTGTCCAGATCAAAGCTCATCGAACACCTCTTTCGGATTTTCGATGCGACCCGCGACCGCCGCTGCAGCCACGGTCAGCGGTCCGCC
>JBDSSV010000400.1:0-2614 GCA_039928535.1 Burkholderiales bacterium | reverse complement strand
CACCTCACGCATCATCGATATCGTCGCGCCGATTGGCAAAGGCCAGCGCGGCCTGCTGGTGGCGTCGCCCAAATCAGGCAAGACGGTGATGCTGCAACACATTGCCCACGCGATCACCGCGAACCACCCCGACGTGGTGTTGTTCGTGCTGTTGATAGACGAGCGCCCGGAAGAAGTTACCGAAATGAGTCGCACCGTGCGCGGCGAAGTGATTGCTTCCACGTTCGATGAGCCCGCCAGCCGACACGTGCAGGTCGCCGAAATGGTCATCGCGCGCGCCAAGCGTCTGGTCGAGCACAAAAAAGACGTGGTGATTCTGCTCGACTCAATTACCCGCCTCGCACGTGCCTACAACACCGTGCAGCCGACTTCCGGCAAAGTGTTGACCGGTGGCGTGGACGCCAGCGCGCTGCAAAAACCCAAACGCTTTTTTGGCGCCGCGCGCAACATCGAAGAGGGCGGCAGCCTGACGATTATCGCCACCGCGCTGGTCGAGACCGGCAGCCGCATGGACGACGTGATTTACGAAGAATTCAAGGGCACCGGCAACATGGAAATCCATCTCGACCGCAAAATGGCCGAGAAACGTCTTTATCCCGCGATCAACGTTAACCGCTCCGGCACGCGTCGCGAGGAGTTGTTGATCGCGCCGGAAGTGCTGCAAAAAATCTGGGTGCTGCGCAAGCTGCTTTATCCGATGGACGATATGGAGGCGATGGAGTTTCTGATCGACAAGGTGCGCGCCGCCAAGAACAACGCGGATTTCTTCGATTCGATGCGGCGTGGCTAACGGGCCTTAGCGGCAGATTTGCATCTGCCCGCTCGATTCACTATAATCACGCGCTCTTCAGAACCCCTATAAGGAATTGCCATGAAAGCCGGCATTCACCCCAATTACCACGAAATTACCGTGACCTGCTCGTGCGGCAGCATATTCAAGACCCGTTCCACGATGGGCAAGGACGCGCTGAGCGTCGAAGTATGCTCGCAGTGCCACCCGTTCTACACCGGCAAGCAGAAGATTGTCGACACCGCAGGCCGGGTCGAGAAATTCCGCCAGCGTTACGGCATGAAGTCGGATAATGCCGCCGCATAAGGCTAGGCATACGAGTGAGAAAGCAGCTTCGGCTGCTTTTTTATTGCCTATCGTCCGTGTGCGGCGAGGTTTGTCTAAGAGCTGGGTCACGCTATCATGGCGTTTGAATGGGCTCCTTCATTGTTTATGAAATCATTTGATTTCCGCCGTATTGTCGCGATTCTGGCCGTTGCGCTGTTGCTGAGTCACTGCGCGCAAAATCCCGTGTCGGGCGGCAAGGATTTTGTGCTGATGTCCGAGCAGCAGGAAATCCAGTTGGGCGCAAAAATGCACAAGGAAGTGCTGCAGGAATATCCCGCGCTGGATAACCCTGAGCTGCAGGCCTATGTGAATGAAGTCGGCCAGCGCCTCGCCCGCCAGAGTCATCGCCCGCAGTTGCAATGGCGGTTTACGGTGCTAGACAGCCCCGAGGTCAATGCGTTTGCCGTGCCGGGGGGCTATGTGTATATCACGCGCGGCATATTGGCGTATTTGAATTCCGAGGCGGAACTCGCCGGCGTGTTGGCGCACGAAATCGGCCACGTTGCTGCGCGCCATGGCGTGCGCCAGCAGAGTACCGCCACGGTGGCCGGGTTGGGCGCCGCGCTCGGTTCGATCCTGGTACCTGGGCTGAGCAATCAGGGTGGGGCGACACTGTTGCAGGGCATGGCGCAGGCCATCACCGCGGGTTATGGCCGCGAGAACGAATTGCAATCGGATCGTCTCGGCGCGCAATATCTGGCGCAAACGGGCTACGCGCCGCAGGTAATGATCGATCTGGTCGGCGTTCTGAAAAATCAGGAATTGTTCGACGCGGAACTGGCAAAAAAAGAAGGCCGCGAGCCGCGCCGCTATCACGGCACATTCGCGACGCACCCGAGCAATGACGAACGCCTGAAACAAGTGGTGCGCGAAGCCGATCGCTACACCATCAAAAACCCACGCGATAATCGTAATATCTATCTGCAAAAAATCGCCGGCCTGGTGTTTGGCGACAGCGCCGAACAAGGCGTTGTCCGCAACAATGCCTTGCTGCACGAAAAACTGGGCTTCGGCATGCAATTCCCTGTGGGCTGGCGTGTGCAGAATCAGCCCAGTCGGGTTGTCGCCGTCAGCCCGCAAAACGACGCGCTGGTCGAGTTGCGGCCTGGTCCCAAAAATGAGCGTTCGATGGAAACGCTGCAAGCCCTCAAACTCGATTCCGGCGCACGTTTCGTCGCCGGCAATATCAACGGGTTTCCGGCGAGCTTTGCAGCCGGAGCGGTGCAGGGCAAGCCTTTGCTGGTGAGCGCAGTGGTGTTTAACGGCGCGCAATATTTGATCGCCGGTTTAAGCCGCGACGCGAATGCTTATAACCAGCATCGCGAAATTTTAAAAGACGCGATCAATAGCTTTCACGCCTTGACTCCCGCTCAGCGCATGGCGGCGCGTCCCTTCAGGATTCGCCTCGTTACTGCGCAAGCGGGCACCAGCATCAGCAAGCTCGCCAGCGCTTCGCCGCTTGAGAACGCCCTCGCGCAACTACGTTTGTTGAATGGC
>JBDSSV010000399.1:0-12138 GCA_039928535.1 Burkholderiales bacterium | reverse complement strand
CGACATCCCGCTCGACTTCGACACGCTGCAGTCGCATGGTTGCTTCATCGGCTCCGCCGCCGTCATCATCCTGTCGGATCGTGACAAAGCGAGTACCGCCGCGCGCAATCTGATGAAATTCTTCGCCGAAGAATCGTGCGGCCAGTGCACGCCGTGCCGCGTCGGTACCGCGAAGGCGCTGAACCTGATGCAGGCGCCGAAGTGGGATAAACCGTTGCTCGAGGAACTGTCCAGCGCAATGGCGGACGCATCGATATGCGGGCTCGGCCAGGCGGCGCCGAATCCCGTACGTTGCGTGGTCAAACATTTTGCGCACGAAATCGAATAGAAGCGGTCAGCATTCAGCGCTCAGTTTGCAGCTGAACTACGCCGCTTGGAGAGATACAGATTTACGACTGGCAGCTGATTGCTGACGGCTGAAAGCTGCGAACGGAGCGAGCACCATGACTGCAATGAGCAAACAGGAATACGCGGCGATGCCGGTCGAGTTCAAGCTCAACGGCAAGGACGTCGTCGGCTACGGTCACGAGACCATCATCCAGACGGCGCAGCGCCTCGGCGTCGAGATTCCGCGCCTTTGCTATAAAGAGGGTATGCGGCCGGACGGCAACTGTCGCGCGTGCATGGTCGAAATCAAGGGCGAGCGGGTGCTGGCACCTTCGTGCTGCCGCAAGCCGGCAACCGGCATGGAGGTGATGAGCGACAGCGCACGGGCCGTCGCATCGCAAAAGATGGTGCTCGAATTGCTGCTGTCCGACATGCCCGAGGAACGTCATACGCTCAAGTCCGAGCTTGATCAGTGGGCATCTCAACTCAAAGTCGGCAAGCCGCGCTTTGCGCGCCGCCACCAGCCCGCGGCCGACCTGTCGCATCACGGCATGGCGGTCCATCTCGACTCGTGCATACAGTGCACGCGCTGCGTGCGCGCGTGCCGCGAAGAGCAGGTCAACGACGTGATCGGTTACGCCTTTCGCGGCGAGCAATCCAAGATCGTCTTTGACCTCGACGATCCGATGGGAAACTCGAGCTGTGTTGCGTGCGGCGAATGCGTGCAGGCCTGCCCGACCGGCGCACTGATGCCGGCGCGCGACGTCGGCATGGTGAAGCCCGACAAGCAGGTGCATTCGGTATGCCCGTTCTGCGGCGTCGGCTGCCAACTTACGTACAACATCAAGGACAACAAGATACTGCACGTCGAAGGCCGCGACGGACCGTCCAACCACAACCGGCTGTGCGTCAAAGGCCGCTACGGTTTCGACTACGTGAATCACAAGCAGCGCCTGACGAAGCCGCTCATCCGTAAACCCGGCGTGCCGAAGTCCGCCGATTTCGACATGGATCCCGCCAATCCGCTCGAATATTTCCGCGAAGCGACGTGGGAAGAGGCGCTCGATTTTACGGCCGGCAAGCTGAAGGAAATCCGCGATACGCACGGCAAAAGGTACCTGGCCGGTTTCGGTTCGGCGAAGGGCAGCAACGAAGAAGCGTATTTGTTCCAGAAACTGGTGCGCACCGGCTTCGGCACCAACAATGTCGACCATTGCACGCGGCTGTGTCATGCGTCAAGCGTCGCCGCGTTGATGGAAGGCGTAAGTTCGGGCGCAGTGTCCAATCAGGTGAGCGATGTCATGAAGGCCGAAGTCGTGCTGGTCATCGGCGCCAATCCGACTTCGAACCATCCGGTGGCGGCAACCTGGATCAAAAACGCGGTCAAGAACGGCGCCACGCTGATCGTGGCCGACCCGCGGCGCGGCGATCTGGCCCGGCATGCGAAGTATTTCCTGCAATTCAAGCCCGACACCGACGTAGCGCTGCTGAATGCGTTGATGCATGTCATCGTCCATGAAGGCCTGGTTGACGAGGACTTCATCCGCAGCCGCACCATCGGCTACGACGATCTGAAGAAAAACGTCGCCAACTACAGCCCCGAAGCAATGGCGCCGGTATGCGGCATTCCGGCTGAGACCATCAAGGAAGTCGCGCGGCTCTACGCTAAATCGAAGGGCTCGATGATTTTATGGGGCATGGGCATTTCCCAGCATATTCACGGCACCGACAACGCGCGCTGCCTGATTGCGCTGTGCATGGTGACGGGTCAGATCGGCCGTCCCGGCACCGGCCTGCATCCGCTGCGCGGTCAGAACAACGTGCAGGGCGCGTCGGATTCGGGATTAATCCCGATGTTCTATCCCGACTATCAGCGCGTCGTCAGTGACGATGCGCGGCTGCGGTTCGAGAAGCTGTGGGATGCGACGCTCGACCCAGAGCCGGGACTGACCGTGGTCGAAATCGTGAATGCGAGCCTGGAAGGCAAGATCCGCGGCATGTACATCATGGGCGAGAACCCCGCGATGTCGGACCCCGATGCGCACCACGCGCGCACGGCCTTTGCCAATCTCGATCACCTGGTGGTGCAGGAAATATTCCTGACCGAAACCTGCTATTACGCCGACGTGATTCTGCCGGCGACGGCATGGCCCGAAAAGAGCGGCACGGTCACTAATACCGACCGCATGGTGCAGCTCGGGCGCCAGGCGCTCGATGCGCCCGGCGAAGCGAAGCCCGATCTGTGGATCATCCAGGAAATCGCGCGCCGCATGGGCCTCGCCTGGAACTACGAAGGCCCGCGCGAAGTGTTCAACGAAATGCGCCAGGCGATGAATTCCATCGCCGGCATCACGTGGGAACGGCTGGAAGAAGAAAGCTGCGTGACCTATCCGTGCGAGAAGGAAGGGGATCCGGGGCAATCGGTGGTGTTTGTCGACAGTTTTCCGACCCCCACCGGGCGAGCGAAGCTGGTGCCGGCCGACATCATTCCGGCGGCGGAGCAGCCCGACCGTGAATTTCCGTACGTGCTCATCACGGGCCGTCAGCTCGAACACTGGCATACCGGCGCGATGACGCGGCGCGCTTCGGTGCTCGACGCGATCGAGCCGGATCCTGTGGCCTCGGTGCATCCGCTCGATCTCGATGCCATCGGCGCCAAGCCGGGCGACGTCATCACGGTCGAGTCGCGGCGCGGCATCATCTCGCTCTACGCGCGCGCCGACGACGGCACACCGCGCGGCGCGGTATTCATCCCGTTCTGTTTCTACGAAGCCGCCGCCAACCTGCTGACGAACCCGGCGCTCGACCCGTTCGGCAAGATTCCCGAGTTCAAGTACTGCGCGGTAAAAGTGATGCGCGGCGGCGAGCTCGTGCCGCGCTCGAGCTACGGCGGCGGGCAGGACATCAAAGCGCTGACGGCGGCCTAGAGGTTCTCTCAAAAATAAATTCATAGCCGCCGATGAACGCATTGAAATCACCGCCGATGAACGCAGATAAGATCAAACCTTAACGGCAACTACTAAGCCGCTTTGGGTGTGCATCGGCGTTTATCGGCGGCTAATTAATGTTTTTCTGAGACGGGTTCTAGCGACATTCTAAGGAGATTTTCGATGGACCAGACGAGCGCGGCGATCATCGGCCAGGAACACTGGACGCACAAAGGCGACGTAAAACTCTTTCTTTGGGAGAAGCGTTCGCCGGTTATGCCCAATCGCGGCACGCTCGTGTTCGTGCACGGCTCGTCGATGGCGTCCACGCCCGGCTTCGATTTTCAGATGCCGGGCAAGCCCGACGCGTCGATGATGGACTGGTTCGCGCGC
This sequence comes from Burkholderiales bacterium, assembly GCA_039928535.1. Classification (GTDB taxonomy): domain Bacteria; phylum Pseudomonadota; class Gammaproteobacteria; order Burkholderiales; family SG8-41; genus PALSA-1004. The sequence goes on along the minus strand of JBDSSV010000399.1, from coordinate 8,491 downwards.
CGCGGCTTTGATACGTGGTGCATCGACATGGAAGGCTACGGCCGCTCGAGCAAGCATCGCGACATCAACTGCGATGTGGCGAACGGCGCCGACGATCTGGAAGCCGCGATCGAATACATCGTCAAAGCGCGTGGCACCGAAAAATTCCTGTTCTATGGCAGTTCATCCGGCGCCTTGCGCGCGGCGCTTTACGCGCAATGCCATCCGCAGCGCGTCGCGCGGCTGGTGCTGAGCGCCATGGTGTGGACCGGCAAAGGCAGTCCGACGCTCGCTGAGCGCACGAAGAAACTGCCCGAGTATCTGGCGAACAACCGCCGCAAGATCGACCGCGCTTTCGTGCAGACCATGTTCACGCGCGACCACGACGGCGGCGCCGATCAGGCGGTCATCGACGCCTACGCCGCGCAGATACTCGCGCTCGACGATTCGGTGCCGACCGGCACTTACGTCGACATGTGCTCCAAGCTGCCGCTGGTCGATCCGCTGAAAATCATCGCGCCCACGCTCATCATGCGCGGGCAGTACGACGGCATCGCGGCGCTGGACGATCTGCTCGAGTTTTTTAAATTGTTGCCGAACCCGGACAAGCAGTTTGCGGTCATGCCCGGCATCGCGCATAACAGCACCAAGGCCGTGAACTACGCAATCGCGTATCACATCCTGTTGTCGTTTCTCACCCAGCCCGCGCCGGTCTACCGCGGTTAGCGCGCTGCGCTCGATGGCGTCGCAACTAAGCTGGATTTGCTGCGCACTACTCGCGTCGTGCGCCGCGGCGGCCGCCATTGCCCAGGACTATCCGGCGCGGCCGTTGCGCCTCGTCGTGCCATACGCCGCTGGCGGCTCGACCGACGTGCTGGCGCGCATGGTCGGACAGAAACTGACCGCAGCGCTCGGCCAATCCGTCGTGATCGACAATCGCACCGGCGCCGGCACCATCATCGCGACGGAGATTGTGGCGCGCGCCGCTCCCGACGGCTACACGCTGCTGATGGCGACACCGCCGCTGGCAATCGCACCCGCGCTGTTCGCCAAGCTGCCGTTCGACGTGCAACGCGATTTCGCGCCAGTCACGAATATCGCCGCCACCAGCAACGTGCTTGTGGTGCATCCCGCGGTGCCTGCGCAGAACGTGCGGGAACTGATAGCGTTGGCAAAAGCGCATCCGGGCACCTACACGTTCGGCTCGAGCGGCATCGGCGGCGCAAGCCACCTCGCGGTCGAGCTTTTCCGCAGCTTGGCGGGCATCACGCTCGTGCATGTGCCGCATAAGGGGGGATCGTTGGCGGTGACGGACCTGCTCGGCGGCCGCCTCACCCTGATGTTCGCGAATCTGACGACCGTGCAGGGCCATATCAAAACAGGCCGCCTGCGCGCCCTGGCCATTGGCACCGCCCAACGCTCGCTGGTCGTGCCCGACCTGCCGACCGTCGCGTCAGCGGGCGTACCCGGTTATGAAGCCAACAATTGGAACGGCGTAGTCGCGCCGGCCGGCACGCCGCGCGCGGTGATCGAGCGTTTGCAGCGTGAAATCAGCGCTATCGTCGCGGCGCCGGACATGCACGAGAAACTGCTGCAGAACGCATTCGAGCCGATCGCGGATACGCCGGCCGAGTTCGGGCGCTATCTCGCGGCGGAGCGCTTAAAATGGGGCAAGGTCGTCAGGGACGCGCAGGTCAAACCGGAATAGAATAGGCGCGGCAAAAAATTGACTGCGGTCAAGGCCGCGGCGGCAGGCGCAGCCTATATTGCGAGGCCGCGCTTGCAAAGCTCGCAAGCCGGCGGCCAAAATAAAACAAATTTCTGTTTTAATAAATTCTGTTAGGGGTGGAGCATCATGGCGTTATCCGACATAGAAATCGCGCAGGCTGCAAAGATGCAGCGCATCACCAAGGTCGCCGAGAAACTCGGCATCCCTGACGAGCATCTGGTGCCGTACGGCCATTACAAGGCCAAAGTGTCGCTCGAATACGTCGACAGCCTTGCCAGCAAGAAAGACGGCAAGCTGATCCTCGTGACCGCCATCAGCCCGACCCCCGCCGGCGAAGGCAAGACCACGACCACCGTCGGTCTTGGCGACGCCTTAAACAAGATCGGCAAGAAAGCCCTGATCTGCCTGCGCGAGCCGTCGCTCGGACCGGTGTTCGGTGTAAAAGGGGGAGCAGCAGGCGGAGGGTACGCGCAAATCGTGCCCATGGAAGACATCAACCTGCACTTCACCGGCGACTTCAATGCGATAGCGCTTGCCAACAACCTGCTCGCGGCGGCGCTCGATAATCATATCCATCATGGCAACGCGCTCGGCATCGACGTGCGGCGCATCGCCTGGCGGCGCGTGATGGACATGAACGACCGCGCCTTGCGCGACATCACGGTCGGCCTCGGCGGCCCGGGCAACGGCTACCCGCGGCAGGATGGATTTGACATCGTGGTTGCTTCCGAAGTGATGGCGATCTTCTGTTTGTCGAATTCGCTCAAGGACCTGAAAACCCGGCTCGGCAACATCGTCGTCGCCTATACCCGCGACTTGAAACCGATACACGCGCGCGATCTCAACGTGCACGGCGCAATGACGGTGTTGCTGAAAGACGCGCTGCAGCCCAATCTCGTGCAGACGCTCGAAAACAATCCGGCGTTCGTGCACGGCGGGCCGTTTGCCAATATCGCGCACGGCTGCAATTCGGTGATCGCGACTAAGACCGCGCTCAAGCTCGCCGATTACGTGGTGACCGAAGCCGGTTTTGGCGCCGATCTCGGCGCCGAGAAATTCATCGATATCAAATGCCGCAAATCGGGGCTGCGGCCGTCGGCCGTCGTGCTGGTCGCGACTGTGCGCGCGCTCAAGTATCACGGCGGCGCCGACCTCAAGGAATTGAACAAGGAAAACCTGCCGGCGCTCGAGAAGGGCATCGCCAACCTTGAACGCCACGTGCACAACGTGACCGAGAACTACGGGCTGCCCTGCGTCGTGTCGATCAATCACTTCACGTTCGATACGCAGGCCGAAGTCGATCTGCTCAAGAAAAAAGTCGAGGCGCTCGGCGCAACGGTGCTGGTCGCACGGCATTGGGCTGAGGGCGGCGCCGGCGCCGCGGACGTGGCGCGCAAGGTGGTCGAGCTGATCGAGACCAAGCCGACACCGATGAAATACGTTTACGAAGACAATGACACACTGTGGGAGAAGGTCACGAAGATTGCGACCAAGATCTATGGCGCGAAGGAAGTCACTGCCGACAGCAAGGTGCGCGGCCAGATCCAGAAGCTGCAGGACGACGGCTATGGCCACTACCCGGTGTGCGTGGCCAAGACGCAATCCTCGTTTTCGACCGATGCCAAGGTGCGCGGAGCGCCGTCCGGGCACATTATCAACGTCCGCGAGGTGCGGCTGGCAGCCGGCGCGGAGTTCGTCGTCATGGTGTGCGGCGACATCATGACCATGCCGGGCCTGCCGAAGGTGCCGTCGGCCGAGAAAATCGACCTTACCGACGATGGCAAGGTGGTGGGCCTATTCTGAGCACTGGTCTTACAATAATGATTCGCTGCGCGGCGCCGGCTGTATACGACGCTGGTGCGCCCGTGTATATTGCGCGGGCTTGTCCGGGAGGAGGCTCGCGGATGCGGCGTGAGAGATGCGCGAAGCGCATACCGACAGTTATTTTGGAGAGCGCAAAATGATGGAAATGGTAACTGACCCGGTGTTCTGGGTGCTGCTGGGCCAGATCTTTCTGGTAAATATCGTCCTGTCCGGCGACAACGCCGTCGTCATCGCATTGGCGGCGCGCTCGTTGCCTCTTCATCAGCAGAAACAGGCCGTAATGTGGGGCGCGGGCGCAGCGGTGGTGATGCGGATCATACTCACCATCGTCGCGGTCAAGCTGCTTGAGCTGCCTTACTTGCGAATCATCGGCGCGTTGCTGCTGTTCTGGATTGCAGTCAAGCTGCTGGTGCCGGAAGGCGACGATGACGACGTCGAAGGTTCTGATAATCTGTGGAAGGCGATCAAGACAATTCTGATTGCCGATCTGGTGATGAGCCTGGACAACGTGCTGGGTGTCGCGGCTGTGGCCAAGGGCAACATTACGCTGCTGGTAATCGGCCTCGCGATCTCGATTCCGCTTGTCATCTACGGCGCGCAGTTACTGATGAAGCTGATGGACAAATGGCCGATCATCATCACCATCGGCGCCGCGCTCCTGGGCTGGGTTGCCGGCGAAATGCTGATGACCGACCCGGCATGGAAGGACTGGATCGACGCCACGCTGCCGTGGCTGCACGTCCACGTCTGGAAAATCGAATTCAACTGGGTGCAGGTGCTCGGCGCGGCCTTCGTCGTGATTGTCGGCAAGTACCTGGCCGGCAGGGCAGAAGCCGCCAATGAATCCGCGCACAAAATCGTCGACCTGGCAGCCGCCGATCAGCAGAATCAGGCTAACAAATAGCGGGGTGAGGAAACCATGTTGAATATTTTGATTCCTGTCGACGGCTCCGACAATTCGTTGCGTACGGTGCAGTATCTGATCCGTGAGGCCGCGCTGTACAAGACGGCGCCGGAACTCCATTTGCTCAACGTGCAACATCCATTCCCGGGCACCATACGCGGCGTGCATGAGCAGGCCGAAAAGCACCACCACGACGAAGGCATCAAGGCACTCGCCGGCGCACGTAAACTGCTCGACGAATCGGGCGTTAAATATACTTACCACATCGTCGTTGGCGAGCCGGGCGAGACTATCGGGCATTTCGTCACAGACAAAAAAATCGATCAGGTGGTGATGGGAACGCGCGGCGCGTGCGCGGTGGCCGGCATGCTGATGGGGTCGGTGGCGACCAAGGTGCTGCACCTGGTGAAGGTGCCCGTGACTTTGGTGATCTAGACGGGAAGTGCGCGCGGAATTCGCGATTATTGATTGCGGTCAAGTGGAATTGAAGTTGAATTAAGTATTATTTGCCAGTGTCCTAGTTAGGCACAAAACGCCACAGAGCGGACAACGGGAGCCCGAAGGCTTACCTATCAGGAGGAGCAACATGTCTAAGTCACCAATCAAGCAGATAGTGGTGAAATCGCTGCTGGGGGCCCTGGCCGCGGCCCTGAGTTACGCGGCGTTCGGCGCCGGGTGGGAACCGACCAAGCCCGTCGAGTTCGTGGTCCCTGCCGGCACTGGCGGCGGCGCCGATCAAATGGCGCGCCTCCTGCAGGGAGTGATTTCAAAGAACAAGCTGATGAAAGAACCGTTGATCGTCGTGAACAAATCGGGCGGGGCGGGGGCCGAGGGTTTTCTCGAGATCAAGTCATCTAAAGGCGACCCGAATAAAATCATCATCACGCTTTCCAACCTGTTCACCACACCGATGGCAACCGGCGTGCCGTTCAACTGGAAAGACCTGACGCCGGTCGCGATGCTGGCACTTGATCAGTTTGTGCTGTGGGTCAATGCCGACACGCCGTACAAAACGGCGAAGGATTACCTCGCCGCGGTAAAAGCTGCTGGACCCAACAAGTTCAAGATGGGCGGCACCGGATCGAAGCAGGAAGATCAGATTATCACGGTCGCGATCGAGAAGGCCTCCGGCGTCAAGTTTACTTATATTCCGTTCAAAGGCGGCGGCGACGTCGCGGTGCAACTGGTCGGCAAGCACATTGATTCGAGCGTCAATAACCCGATCGAGGCCGTCGCGCAATGGCGTGCCGGCAAGCTGCGTCCGCTGTGTGTGTTCGACGACACGCGCATGCCGTACAAGACCAAGGTGACGGAAACGATGTCATGGTATGACATTCCGACCTGCAAGGAAGCGGGCGTGCCGACTGATTACGTAATGCTGCGGGGGATTTTCATGCCCGGCGGGGTAACCCAGGAGCAGGTCGACTATTACGTCAATCTGTTCAAAAAGGTCCGTGAAACCGACGACTGGAAAAAATTCATGGAAAACGGTGCATTCAATACCACTTTCATGAGCGGCGCCGAGTACGCGAAATGGGTCGAGAAAACTGAAAAAACCCATCATGATCTGATGAAGGAAGCCGGGTTCCTGGCCAAACCGTAACTGTCCGGACGAAAGCCGCGCGGCGTTCCCGCGCGGTTTTTTAGACCGGCATTTTCACTGTGGCGCGGCACTATGCAATGCGTTGATCGTTAGATGGCTGAAAAACAAGCGTCCCGCGGTGCCGAACAGGCGGGAATTTCCACGCGCACGATGGACATCGTCGTTGCAGTGCTGATTTTTGCGCTTGGCGCGATCGTGGTGTTCGACAGCTACCGGTTGGGCTCGAAATGGGGCAGCGACGGGCCGCAGTCAGGCTATTTCCCGTTCTACGTCGGCTTGCTGATCTGCATTTCCAGTCTGGTGACGGTCGTCCAGGCACTGCGGACCACATCCGGTGAAGGCGGCTTATTCGTCGCTTGGGGGCCATTAAGGCTCGTATTGACCGTGCTGATTCCGGCCGCCGTCTACGTGCTCGGCGTGCAGTACGTCGGGCTATATATCGCCTCAGCGATCTATATCCTGATATTTATGGTGGTCCTCGGCAAATACTCATGGTTGAGAAGCATTGCCGTCGGCGTGCTGGTCAACGTCGGGTTTTTCCTGATGTTTGAAGTGTGGTTCAAGGTGCCGCTGTTCAAAGGCGACCTCGATCCGCTGCGTTTCCTCGGCTATTGAAAATGCGGCCCGTGCGCGGGGAGACGCAGTGGTAGAACTCAGCGCACTGTTTCACGGCTTCGCAGTCGTGCTGACCCCGTTCAATCTTCTGCTGATGATGATCGGCATCGTGCTTGGCGTCATCATCGGCGTGCTGCCGGGACTCGGCGGCGCCAACGGCATCGCGATACTGCTGCCGCTCACGTTTACCATGCCGCCGACCTCGGCGATCATCATGCTGTCGTGCATCTACTGGGGTGCATTATTCGGCGGTGCCATCACGTCTATCCTATTCAATATTCCCGGCGAACCGTGGTCGGTGGCCACCACGTTCGACGGCTATCCGATGGCGCAGCAGGGCCACGCCGGCGAGGCATTGACAGCCGCCTTCACCTCGTCGTTTGTCGGCGCATTTGTGGCCGTAGTGATGATCACGTTTCTCGCGCCACTGGTGGCGCAGTTCGCGCTTCAATTTGGCCCACCCGAATTTTTCTCCGTTTATCTGTTGACCTTTTGCAGCTTCATCGGCATGGGTAAGGGTTCGCCGTTCAAGACGCTGGCGGCCATGATGCTGGGTTTCGCGCTTGCCGCGGTCGGGATGGACATGGTCACCGGACAACTGCGGCTGATTTTCGGATTTACCGACCTGATGCGCGGGTTCGACTTCCTGATCGCGGTGATCGGCTTGTTCGGTATCGGCGAGATTCTGCTGTCGATGGAGGAAGGACTTTCGTTTACCGGCAAGAGCGCCAAGATCAATCCCAAGATTGTGCTTGAAACATGGAAAAAGCTGCCGCGCTATTGGCTGACGTCGCTCAGAAGCTGCCTGATCGGATGCTGGATGGGTATTACGCCCGGCGGGGCCACGCCGGCTTCTTTCATGAGCTACGGAGTCGCCAAGCGCATGTCGCGCGACGGAGAAAAGTTCGGTACGGGGCAGATTGAAGGCGTGATCGCGCCGGAAACCGCCGCACATGCCGCGGGCACTTCGGCATTGCTGCCGATGCTTACTCTGGGCATCCCGGGCTCGCCGACGGCCGCGGTTTTGCTGGGTGGGCTCCTGATCTGGGGATTGCAGCCGGGACCGCTGCTGTTTGTCGAGCAGAAGGACTTCGTGTGGGGGCTGATTGCCAGCATGTACCTCGGCAATCTTGCCGGCCTTGTCATCGTGCTGACCTGCGTGCCGTTGTTCGCCGCGATTTTGCGTGTCCCGTTTTCGATTACCGCGCCAGTGATCGTGGTGATCTGCGCGATCGGTGCATACACCGTGCATAACGCGATGCTCGACATCTGGTTCATGCTGCTGTTTGGCGTGGTCGGCTACGTGTTCAAGAAACTCGATTATCCGCTGGCGCCATTGGTGCTGGCGCTGGTCCTGGGCGATCGGGCCGAGGATTCGTTCCGCCAGTCGATGCTCATATCGCAGGGTGAAGTCAGCGTGTTCTTTTCGAACTGGCTGGTCGGCGGCATCACGGCGCTGTCGCTCGTGATGCTGTTCTGGCCGCTATTATCCAAGCTTCTTGCGCGGGTGCGCAGCACTTAGCACTTAATCGAATGCGCTGCGCGGCCCGCGCAGCAATCCGGCTTCGAGGCGGGGGACTATGGAACGGGTTCCAGAACGCGCTGCACGGTTTTTCCTACCGCCACCATGGGCGCAACTCGCCTTGGGCGTGGTTTGCATGGTGATGGTGGCGAACCTCCAGTACGGCTGGACGGTCTTCGTCGCACCCATCGATGCGAAGTTCGCGTGGGGAAGGGCCGCAATTCAAATCGCATTTACGATTTTCGTCCTGACCGAAACCTGGCTCATGCCGGTCACTGGATATCTGGCAGACCGTTTCGGTCCGCGTCTGCCGGT
>JBDSSV010000398.1:0-5647 GCA_039928535.1 Burkholderiales bacterium | reverse complement strand
TACCAGAACTTCATCCAGACCGACGCGTCGATCAATCCCGGCAATTCGGGCGGGGCGCTGATCAACCTGCGCGGTGAATTGATCGGCATCAACAGCGCGATCATCGGCCCGTCCGGCGGCAACGTCGGCATCGGTTTCGCGGTGCCGGTGAATATCGCGCACGCCGTCGTCAATCAGATCGTGCGTTTCGGCGAAGTGCGGCGCGGCCGTTTCGGCATCGACATTGAAGACCTGACGCCGGATTCCGCCACGACGCTCAAGACACCCACCAGCGAGGGCGCAATTGTCAGCAACGTGCAGGCCGATTCGCCGGCGGCCGGGGCGGGACTGCGCCGCGGCGACGTTGTGCTCGGTTTCAACGGCCGTGCCGTGAGGAGCGGTCCCGATCTGCGTAACCGGCTCGCGCTGACGCCGATCGACGAGGAAATCGAGCTCACGATCTGGCGCGACGGCCGGCGGCAGAACGTCAAAGCGCGCATCGCGGCGCCACCGGCACAGGCGGCGATCGAAGGCGAAGCGGTGACCCAGCTTGCCGGTCTCAAGATCGCGAACCTCGATCGCGCCAATCCGCAATTCGGCCGCATCGAAGGTGTGCTCGTGGTCGCCATCGAAAACGGCAGCGCCGCGGCGGGCTCGGGCCTGCGCCCCGGCGACGTGATCGCCGCAATCAACCGTCAGCGCGTGCGCAACACCAACGAATTTCTGACCGCGCTGCGCGGAGTCGAGCGCGGCTTCACGCTGACGGTGGTGCGCGGCGACTTCGTGCTTACATTTACTTTGCGCTAACGGCGGGCGCGCGGCACAATCGAACCAACTACACGAGGGGAGACGCATTCCATGGATACCACGGTCAACGGGCTCAAGATCAACTACGAAGTAACGGGTGAAGGCCCGTGGCTGACGCTGTCGCACTCGCTCGCGTGCGACCTCCACATGTGGGACGAGCAGATGGACGCGCTGACCAAAAGCTACAAAGTCCTGCGCTACGACACGCGCGGCCACGGCAAAAGCGCGGCGCCCGCCGGCGCCTATACGCTCGAACAGCTCGCCGACGACGCATACGGAATGCTGAACGCGCTCGGCATCAAGCGCACGCACTGGGCCGGGCTGTCGATGGGCGGCATGATAGGCCAGACGTTCGCGCTCAAATACCCGGGCGTGTTCCAGAGCATGGTGCTCGCCGACACCACGAGCCGCTATCCGGCCGAAGCGGCGCCGGTATGGGCCGACCGCATCAAGACTGCCGAGACCAAAGGCATGGAAGCGATAGTCGACGGCACGCTCGCTCGCTGGTTTACCGCGCCCTACCTCGCGACGAATCCGCCGGGGGTCGCGCGCGTGCGCGCCTCCATCCGCGCGACAACGGTCGCGGGCTTCGCCGGCTGCTGCCACGCGATTCCGCAGATCAATCTCACCCATCGGCTGAAGGAAATCGCGTGCCCCACTCTGGTCATCGTCGGCGAGCAGGACCCGGGCACGCCGGTGGCGATGGCGCGCGAGATACACGAAGCCACGCCCGGCTCGCAGCTGGTGATCATCCCCTCCGCGGCCCATCTGTCGAACATTGAACAGGCGCAGCCGTTTACGGACGCCATGCTCAAGTTTCTCAAGCAGCACTGAAAATAAAAAAGCCGCCCCGCACGCGGGACGGCTTTTGCGCCAACAGGCCGGCGTTTACACCGGCGCGCTCAGCTTTTCTTGCCGGTCTTCTTGGCGGCCGCTTTTTTCTTCGCCTTGTGCGGACGCGAGTTGCCGTAAGACCCTTTAAAAGTCTTGCCCTTGCCGGTCCGCTTGTCGCCTCTGCCCATGATGTGCTCTTTCCAGTCGATTTGTCGGGAATCCCAGCGCGCACGATAGACATATTGACCGCCGCGGTCAATGCTTGTCTGCGCGCCTGGGCGGTGCCGCACGCTCGTTGATCAGCGCGCCGATGAACAGTACCACTGAGTTCGAAATAAAAACCGCGGCGAAACCGAGCGCCGAGCCGATGCCACCGAACACCAGCGGGATCGTCACATGCGCCAGGTTGTTAACGGTCACGCGGATGCCGGCGGCCTCGCTCGTGCGGCCGGCGGGCGCGAGGTTGTATATGAGGTTCATCGACAGCGGCTGGCCGGTGCCCAGCCCCAGCCCGAGCAGGAACGAAATCGCGGCGAGCGCCCACGCGTTGCGGAAAAACGGAAACAGAATATAAGCGGCGCTTGCAACCAGAATCGCCACAGTCAGGATGCGGATCTCGTCGTGCTGCCTCATCATGCGCGGCAGGAAGATGCGGATCACGAGCGTCGCCGCGGAGAACGTCGCGAGTATCATGCCGATCGCCGACGCCGATAATCCAGCGCTGTGCGCGTAGACCGGCATGTAGAAGTTATACAGGTCCCATGCGCCGGACATGAACCCGCTGGCGATGAAAATGCGCCGCAGCGACGGAATGCGCAGCAGGTCGAGCACGCTTTGTCCCGGCTGCTTGTCGGCGTTCGCCGCCGGCCGCGGTATCAGCTCCGCGCGCCATAGTTGCGCCAGCAGCGACAGGACTATGGCGCCGGACAACACCACCAAGGCATTGCGAAAGCCCAGATAGTCGATCGAGAACCCCGCGACCATGGGGCCGAGAAAGCTCGCGATCGAAAAGCCGACGCTTAGCAGGCTGTAGTTGCGCCCGCGGTCTTCCGGCTTGCCGACCGCGCCGGTGACGCCCTGCACGGCGACGAAAAAGAACATGAACGACGAGCCGAGCAGCAGCGCGGTGACATACAAAGCCGGCAGGCCCGGCAGCACGACCGGCAAGACCATGCCCAGCATCAGGCCGGTGGTACCGGCTAGCATCGGACGGCGCGCGCCGACGCGGTCGATGAGCTTGCCGGCGTAAATGGCCAGCAACAAAGGGAACAGGGCGTAGCACGAAACCAGCACGCCGATCGCGAATGGATTGGCGCCGAGTTCAATTGCGTAGAGTGAGAACACGACGCGGCTGCCGGTGAAAGCCGCGTGGTTGAGTATGCACAGCAGAACGATCAGGTAGATGGCCATGGAAGGCGCGAGCCGGTTTTCATGCCGTGCGCTACGGCATCCGGCTCAAGCTGTCATTTTAGTTCCTTTCGCTGCTGCGGGCCTGTCCGCGCTTCGCGTACCACTCGGCATCGCCGGAATCGCTCGCCAGGTTGTACGCGGAATAAAGATTGAGGATTTCGCCAGTCAATACTTGCCCGGCGAACTGGGAACGCGGGCCCCGGAGTACTTCAGGCGTTTGGCGGCAGCGCGAAATAATGCACGGAAAATAATCCGCCGGCGTCGGTCCAGACGTCGCGCGAGGCATAGCCGGCGGCGCGGCCGAGGTCCTGCATTTCGGCGATATCGTATTTGTACGAGTTCTCGGTATGGATGGTTTCGCCCGCGCCGAACTCAAACGCGCGGCCGGCCACGGTGACGCGCTGCGCCTTGCCGCTTACGAGATGCATCTCGATGCGCCCGCAGTCTGCCACGTAGCGCGCGCGGTGACGGAACGCGTGCAGGTCAAAATCGGCGCCGAGTTCGCGGTTAATGTGCCGCAGCACGTTCAGGTTGAATTCCGCGGTCACGCCCTGCGCGTCGTTGTACGCGGCATCGAGCACGGCCGCGCTTTTCTTCCGGTCGACACCGATCAATGCGCCGCCGCCGGGGCCCAGCAATGGCGCCCAGCGTGCAAGGAAGCCGCGCGCTTCGTCCGGGGTGAAATTGCCTATCGTGGAGCCGGGAAAATAGAGCACGCGGCGCGCCGCCACGAGTTCGTTCGCGGGCAGCACGACGTCGCGCGCGAAGTCAGCGCGCAACGCTGCGATTTTCATGTCCGGAAACGCCTGCGCCAGCGCGTTGCACGATTGCTCGAGCTGCTCGCGCGCGATATCGATTGCCGCAAACGCTCGCGGGCGCAATTCATCGAGCAGCGCACGCGCTTTGTCGCTGTTGCCGCAACCGATTTCGACCAGCGCGCAGTCGTGACCGAGCGCGGCGGCCATCGCCCGCGCGTGCTCGCGCATGAGCGCGAGTTCGGTGCGGGTCGGATAGTATTCGGGCAGCGCGCAGATCGCGTCGAACAGCTCGCAGCCGCGCGCATCGTAGAAAAATTTAGGCGCGATCTGTTTCTGCGGGAGGGCGAGCCCCGCCCAGACTTCGTCGCGCATGCCTTGCTGCGGCGGCAGCAGGTCGTAAAACGAAAATCGCGTTGGAGTTTCCACCATGATTGCGTCCGGATTCATCGCCGCGCCAGGGCGTCGGGTTGCGGGGAAACGTCAGGATGGGCGTGAACGGATAATACGCGCGGCGCCCTACCGCTTATTACTTATTATTTTATCGCTCGCGCGTCCATCAGCCGACCGGCTTGCGCTCGATCCGGGTCTCGAGCCATTTCTTGATGCGGTTCGCATCGCCGATGCGGGTCTGCTTGCCCAACGAATCGAGCAGAATGATGATGACGGGCCGGGCCGCTATTCTGGCCTGCATGACGAGGCAACGCCCGGCTTCGCTGATATAGCCGGTTTTTGACAGGCCTATGTCCCAGGTCGAGTTCGAATCTCTGACGAGGCCGTTGGAATTGCGGAATTGCAGGCTGCGGCCATTCGCGGTCTCGACGCCGTGCGCCGACGTCGTCGTGAATTCGCGTATGAGCGGATATTCGTAGGCGCCCCTCACCATCTTGACCAGATCTTCGGCGGTCGACACGTTTTCGCTCGACAGGCCCGTCGGGTCGACAAATTTAGTGTGCCGCATGCCGAGTTCGACGGCCTTGCGGTTCATCGCCGCGACGAATGCCGGCGTGCCGCCGGGATAGGCGCGGCTCAGGGAATTCGCCGCGCGGTTCTCGGACGACATGAGCGCCAGACGCAGCATGTCGCGCCGCGGCAGACCGGTACCCATGCCCAGGCGCGAGGCAGTGTGCTTGATCGAATCGTAATCCGCGGCGTCGATAAAGATGGTTTCTTCCGGCGGCAAATTGGCGTCCAGGACCACCATCGACGTCATCAGTTTGGTAATGGAAGCAATCGGACTTTTGTTTTGCGTGTTCTTGCCGTAGATCGTGTTGCCGTCGGCCACATCGACGATCAGCGCGGCGGAAGATTTCAGGTTGGGCGAACCGTTGATCGTCACCGGCTCTTCGTGATGGCGTGCGCTCGCGACGCGATGCGCGGGATGCACGCGATGCACGCGCGGCGACTTGTGGGCAGACGACTTGACCGAATATTTGACCCTGACGCGGGATTTACCTTCTACTGCATGCGCTACCGCCGGCAAGACACTCAAGGCGAACGCGCCGAGCACACAAGCTGCCAAAAGCGACGTCTTCTTATTCATTGCTGGTGTCCTCTGGGTTGCCACCCAAACCGGCACGGCAGGTTCCTCGAAGCCGATAACATAACAAAAATCAAGGATTAGGGAAAGATATTAAATGTAACTTGGGGGATTGAAATAAACGCTTAATGGCGCTGGTACCGACAGTAACGGACACCAGGTGGTACCGATGACCGGAAATGCGACCTTTTTGCCCTAAATTCCGCCAGCTTTATATTATTTTCAGCACTAACTGCCAATTAACGGCTTGTTGTGCGGCGCATGACAGACCTCGTCCGGCCGGATTCCAAACGCGTGCGGGTATCTTCACTGATTTGCGCAC
>JBDSSV010000397.1:0-3375 GCA_039928535.1 Burkholderiales bacterium | reverse complement strand
GCTGGCCGAACGCAAGCTGTCGGCCGATCAGGTGATCGCCCGCCTGCGCGGCAAGCTCGCGCAAGTGCCGGGCGCCAACCTGTTTCTCAACCCGGTGCAGGACATCCGCGTCGGTGGACGGCAGAGCAACGCGGCGTATCAATTCACCCTGCAGGCCGATGATCTCGAAGTCCTGCGCGTGTGGACGCCGCGCCTGCAGCGCGCGCTACTCGACGAGCCGAAGCTCGTCGACGTGAACACGGATCAGCAGGTCAAAGGGCTGCAGACGACGCTGACAATAGACCGCGAGACTGCCGCGCGCATGGGCATTACGCCGCGCCTGATCGATTCGACGCTGAATCTCGCGTTTGGCCAGGCGCAGGTGTCCGTCATTTATTCGACCCTCAATCAGTATCGGGTGGTGATGGAGGTAGCTCCGCAGTACTGGCAGAGCCCCGAGGCGCTGAAGGGCGTCTACGTGCAGTCGCCGACGCACGGCCAGGTGCCGCTCGCGACGTTCGCGCGCTACGAACAGACCAACACCTCGCTCGCCGTCAATCACCAGGGGCAGTTCGCCTCTGCGACCATTTCGTTCAACCTGCCGGAGGGCGTGTCGCTGTCCGATGCGGTGGACGTGATCCGGACGACGATGGCGCGGATCGGCGCGCCGCCGACGTTGACGGGCAGTTTTCAGGGCACGGCGCGCGCATTCCAGGCCTCGCTCGACAGCCAGCCGTGGCTGATACTCGCCGCGATCCTCACTGTATATATCGTGCTTGGCATACTGTACGAGAGCTACGTGCATCCGCTGACGATATTGTCGACGCTGCCGTCGGCGGGTGTCGGCGCGCTGCTCGCGCTGCTGCTCTTTCAGACCGAGTTCAGTATCATTGCGCTGATCGGCGTCATACTGCTCATAGGCATCGTCAAGAAAAATGCGATTATGATGATCGACTTCGCGCTCGCGACGGAGCGGCGAACCGGCAAGCCGCCGGAGGAAGCAATTTTCGAAGCGTGCCTCCTGCGCTTCCGGCCGATCATGATGACGACGATGGCGGCGCTGCTCGGTGCGGTGCCGCTCGCGTTCGGCTTCGGCGACGGCGGAGAGTTGCGCCGCCCGCTCGGCATCTCGATCGTCGGCGGCCTGATCCTGAGCCAGTTGCTTACGCTGTATACGACGCCGGTGGTTTATATTTATCTCGACCGGTTCCGGCTGTGGTGCCAGCGCGTCTGGGACCGCCGGCCGGGGCATGTTGCACTGGGAGTCAAATGACGAGGTTAAACCGCGGGGCAAACGTATGCGCGGCCGCCGCAGCGCTGGTATTGATCGGCGGCTGCCTGGTCGGGCCGAATTACGTGCGTCCGCCGGCGCCCGCGCCAGCCGCATTCAAGGAAGCGGGCGACTGGAAGCCTGCGCAGCCGAGCGATGCCGTCAGCCGCGGCAAGTGGTGGGAAATTTTCGGCGACCCGAAGTTGAACGCGCTCGCCGACCAGGTCGACTTGTCGAACGAGAATGTGCGGGTCGCGGAAGCGCGCCTGCGCCAGGCCGAAGCGCTCGTCGAGCAGTCGCGCTCGGGCTTGTGGCCCACGCTCGCGATTTCGGCTTCAGCGACGCGCAGCCGCTCGCCGAACGTGGCCGGATCGTCCGGCAACAGCCCCGTGCCTGTCAACGTCTACAACCTGCCGCTGACCGCGTCGTGGGCGCCCGATTTGTGGGGCAGCGTGCGCCGCACGATCGAGGGCAACGTCGCCAACGCGCAGACGAGTGCCGCCAATCTCGCCAACGCGCGCCTTCTTGCGCAATCGCAGCTCGCGATCAATTATTTTCAACTGCGCGTGCTCGATGCGCGCCGGCGCCTGCTCGAGGATTCGGTGGCCGCGTTCCAGAAGTCGATGGAGGTCACGCGCAACCGTTACAACGCCGGTGTCGCGGCCCGCGTCGAACTCGTGCAGGCGGAGACGCAGCTGAAAAGCACGCAGGCGCAGGCCATCGACGTCGGCGTGCAGCGCGCGCAATTCGAACATGCGATCGCGATTCTTCTCGGCCGGCCGCCCGCGGCGTTTTCGCTTGCCGCGGAACAAGTCGCGCTGGCGATTCCGGCGATTCCGCCCGGACTGCCCTCGGAATTGCTCGAACGCCGGCCCGATATCGCCGCTGCCGAACGGCAGATGGCGGTGGCTAACGCGCAGATCGGCGTGGCGAAGGCCGCGTATTTCCCGTCGCTGACGTTGTCCGCCAGCACGGGCTTTCGCTCGAACTTCTTCGCCGACCTGCTGACGATACCGAGCCGCTTCTGGTCGGTCGGTCCCGCGCTCGCGGAGACCTTGTTCGACGGCGGCGCGCGGCGCGCGGTATCGAAGCAGGCGCAGGCGGCGTACGACGCCAACGTGGCGACGTACCGGCAGACGGTGCTGACCGCGTTTCAGCAGGTCGAAGACAATTTGTCCGCGTTGCGCATACTCGAGCAGGAGGCCGCCACGCAAGCGGAGGCGGTGCAGTCCGCGCGCCAGTCGACGGAACTCACGCTCAATCAGTACAAGGCCGGTACGGTCAACTATCTCTCCGTCATCGTCGTGCAGACCGCGCAACTCAACAACGAAGCTACGGCGGTCAACCTGCTGGGCCAGCGGATGGTCGCTGCGGTCACGCTGGTGCAGGCGCTCGGCGGCGGCTGGAGCGCGACCCAGCTCTCCAGCGTCAAGTAGTCCGGAGTCGCAGTCACTCAGCGCGCAGCCCCGCAGCGCGAATGACTTTGCCCCATTTCGCGATTTCGGATTTGATGAACTCGCCAAACTGCTCGGGCGTGTTGCCGACGGGTTCAGCACCCTCCGCGAGCAGATGCGTTTTCACCTCGGGCAGGTTGATGATGGCGACGACTTCGCGATTCAATTTCGTCACGATCGAGCGCGGCGTCGCTTTCGGTGCAAGTAAACCATACCACGTGCTCGACTCGTAGCCGCTCACGCCCGCCTCCATCATGGTCGGCAGGTCGGGCAGCGCGGGCGAGCGGTGCGCGCCGGTGACCGCGAGTGCGCGCAGCCGCCTCGATTTGACGTGCGGCGTACCGGAAATAATGCTCGCGAACGTAAGGGTGACCTGGCCGCTGATCACGTCCACGATCGCCGGCGCGATGCCTTTGTACGGCACGTGCGTAAGCTCGATGCCGGCGAGAATTTTCAGGAGCTCGCCTGACAAATGCCCGCCTGAGCCGGTGCCGGCGGACGCGAACGTGAGCTGTCCCGGTTTCGCCTTGGCGAGCTGGATCAGTTCCGCCACGGATTTGGCCGCGACTGCCGGATTCACAAGCAGCACGATTTGCTGGGTCGCGACCAGCGTGATCGGCGCGAAGTCGCGCACGGGATCGTAAGGGAGCTTCTTCGCGAGGCTGACGTTGG
>JBDSSV010000396.1:0-8851 GCA_039928535.1 Burkholderiales bacterium | reverse complement strand
GCGGCGAGCAACGCCGCGAGCGTTCTGGAACATGATTTGTAGGTAAGCAAGCGATTTCTCCTTTTTTTGCGGTTGAGGTTATTTGAACTTTTTATTATGCGGGCCGCTGGACTGCGCGCTTGAGCAATTCGAAGTTCGTGCGGCCCATCTTGATCTCGCCCTTGTTGATGCGGCGGTCGATTTCCACCACCGCGTCGTTCCAAGGCGTGGCGATGCCGAGCTCGCGGCCCTTGCGCGATACCGTGCCTGGAATGTACTCCATCTCGCTCGTGCGCCCCTTCATGTGGTCGTGAATGGGCGCGGTGCGGCCGTGCGTGATGTGGCCAAGCAGGGTCTTCATCGCGGTGACCAGATTTTCTTCGTCGGTGCCCGCGAACTCGTCGGCGCGCAGCCCGAAGATCGGCTGCAGGCGGTAACCGAGCGCGTTGCCGACGGCGGTCGACTCCTTGCCGAGCGCAACCGAGATGTCGAACATGCCGGGCAGGTTGGCTGCCTCCGCGTTGCCGAAGCCGAGCAGCCCGAACGGCCCCATCGTCATCGTATTGGCGACGAGCTTGGTCCACTTCGTGCTGTAGATGTTGCCGGTCTGCTCGACATTGCCGACGTTGCGCATGATGGCCTCGATTTCGCGCAGCCGCGGCGTGGCGAAACCATCGAGCTCGCCGATACCAAACCAGGTTGTGGCGGGGGGGGTATTGCGCTTGACGAGGCCGGGCGTAAATATTTCCGCCGATAACTCGATGGCGCAGCCGACCACGCGCTCGCGCCCAACGATGGAGGCGATCGAGTCGTCGTTGAAGCCGTTCTGCACCGGCACCAGCACGCCGTCGCGTTTGAGATAAGGTTTGATGAATTCGGTCAGCCAGCGGTGGTCGTTCGACTTGACTGCGAAAAACACATAGTCGAATTCGAGGTTGGCCGACGCCATGTCGCAAAGGTGCAGCGCACGCACCGGCACTTTCAACTCCTGGTCGGGCATTTGGATGCGCAGGCCATGCGCTTGCATCGCCTCGACCTGCGCCGGCCACTGGTCGATGACCGTCACATCCAGGCCTGCGCGCGTCAAATCCGCGCTCACGCTGCTACCGATCGCGCCGGCGCCCACTACGGCTATCTTGCTGCCCATCTAATGCATCTCCTCGCGGTCGATTGACTGCGCGCGCTCGCGCGGTACCGCAATTGTGCCAGAACGACCATACCCCTTGAACCGGCGGATTATAACCATCTGCGCACACTCCCCTTATAGGCGGTAAAGGCGTCGCCGAATAACTTCGCGAGCGCTTTTTCTTCCGGCCCTATCTGAAAGCGATTTATATAGAAGACAAACGCCGGCACAAGCACAAACACGATTGCATTGGCGACGTAAGTCGCCCATGCGAGCAGAAGCAACAACATGCCGAGGTACATCGGGTTGCGCGTCATTTTATAAATACCCGACGTCACCAGCGAAGACGCGTTGGCGGGCTTCAACGGGTTGACAGTGGTGCGCGCGCGTACGAATGACACGATGCCCGCGACGTCCGTGAGCAAGCCCACGGCGGCCAGCGCCAGGGCGAAGTATTCCCGCCCTGGCAGCGCGAACGCGGACACGGGAAGCGCGCGCGCGGCGAGCCACATCAATACCCCAACGCACAGTCCGACGGCGGGCGGCGGGATTTTTAACTCTAGTGCGCGCATATCGGATGCTCCGGCCACTCAGAATTCCTCCGCGCTGTATTCGTCGAGCGTCTGCCGCACGAGCGGCACCGCGCCGCCGCTCGCGAACAATTCCTGCGCGGTCGTGAACGACGCCAACTCGCTCGCAAGAAACAGGCAGGCATTCGCGACTTGCTGAGTGTCGCCAAGGCGCGCCATTGGTATGCGCGCGAGGCGTTCGGCATAGCCGCTCTTGAGTTCGGGATACCACTCGGGATGCGGGCGCTGCGTATCTATGGTGCCCGGAATGACTACGTTGATCGTAACGCCGAAGCGCGCAACTTCCAGCGCCATCGCGCGCGTGAGCCCGACGAGCCCGAGCTTCGCGCTGACGCCATGCGCGCGCCTGACTTTGCCCCAATAGGCATCGGTGCCGCCGATATTGATAATGCGGCCCCAACTGCGCTTGATCATGCCGGGTAACACCGCCTGACTCAGGAAGAAAGGCGCTTTGAGGTTGGTGTCGAACACTAGGTTCCATTCTTCGAGCGTGATCTTCGAGATCTTGGTATTGGGGCGTATCGCGGCGTTGTTCATGAGGATGTCGATGCCGCCGTGCTCCTGCTCGATTTTCTTCACGAGCGGCGCAAGGCTGGCGGTATCCGCCAGGTCGGCCTGCACCATGGCGGCGGTGCCGCCGAGCGCGTCGACTTCCGCGCAGACATTCTTCGCCTCCGCCGCGCCGTCGCGATAGAGGATGATGGTTTTGACGCCTTCTTTTGCGAGCGTCAGCACGATGCTGCGCCCGATATTGCGATTGCCGCCCGACACCAGCGCGACGCGGCCCGCAATGCCGAATGAATTGCCGTCAGCTTTCTCGCTCATCTGTTTCTCCGTAGTTCCTTAGTCTTAAGGGTAGAGTCGGACCGCGCGTCCAGATGTCAGGGGTGGTGAGATGGTATTCGTGCTTCTATACATCAGCGCGAACGTGCTACCTATTCGCTCTTGATGCCGGCAAACCGGATGATGCCCCCCAAGCGTTGCGTGTCCTTCAGCATGAATGCCGTGAGTTCCTCGGGCGTGCTGCTGTGCGGCTCGGCGCCCTGGCTCGACAGGCGCTGCGCGACGTCCGGCATTGCCAGCACTGCCGCGAGCCGCGCGTTGATCTTGTTGATGATTGCGCGCGTCGTCTTTGCCGGCGCGACGATGCTGTACCAAGTCACGTATTCGTAGCCGGGCACGCCGGCTTCGGCGACCGTGGGGATATCGGGCAGGGCGCTCGAGCGTTGCAGGCCGCCGACCGCGAGGGCTCTCAACCGGCCGCTTCTTACATGCGGCAGCAAAGGCGGCATCGGATTGAACATGAGCTGCACGTGTCCGCCGACGAGATCGGTGATCGCCGGCGCGGCTCCCTTGTACGGGACGTGCGCCATTTCGGTCCCGGTCATCGACTTGAACAATTCCATCGCCAGATGATTGGGCGTGCCTTCGCCCACCG
Organism: Burkholderiales bacterium; assembly: GCA_039928535.1. GTDB lineage: Bacteria > Pseudomonadota > Gammaproteobacteria > Burkholderiales > SG8-41 > PALSA-1004. The sequence continues at coordinate 5,718 of JBDSSV010000396.1, read as the reverse complement.
ACGCGTAGTTCAGTTTGCCCGGCTGCGCCTTTGCAAACGCGATGAGTTCTTTCACGGAATTGACCGGCAGCGTGTGATGCACGGCCAGCAGTTGCGGATTGAGCGCGAGCAGGCTGACTGGCGCAAAGTCCCGCGCAGCGTTGTATGGCAGCTTACTGTTGAGTAGCGGATTGATAACGAGCGCGCCCGGCGTACCCAGGAGCAGCGTATAACCGTCGGGCGTCGATTTCGCCACGGTGTCGGCGCCGATCACGCCGCCCGCGCCGCCGCGGTTGTCAATAATGATCTGCTGCCCCCATGCCTCGGTCAGCTTGCCGCTGATCGCACGCGCGACAATATCTGTCCCTCCGCCCGGGGGAAAGGGGACGACCAATCGAATCGGATGATTGGGATAATCGGCAGCAGGGTCGGCTGCGTAAGATAACGCGCAGCTGCTGCCGGTCGCGAATATCAGCAGCAGGTTCCGGATGGCCGGCATGGCTTGCATATCAGCGCAGAAATTCCAGCGTCCTGCGGCCGATGTCATCTGCTTTTTCCCAGCCAACGCAGCAGCGTCCGCCGGCGATCACGTGCTGGCGCAGATCGGGCATGCGCGAACTGAACTCGTGATGGTCCTTGACGTAGATGAAATGCTCGCCGGTCAGTTGCAGGGCGGGCCGTTTAACGCGCGGCACGTTTGCCGGCATATCGTACTGATGCAGGGCGTCGAGCACCTGCCAGCGCTCGCGGCCGGCTTCGATCTGCGCGCGATTGATGCGGTCCATCCACGATTGCGTGGGATGCATGGGCGCATGAGCCGGATCGTGCTCGAGCGTGAATTCCATGGTCCGCGTTGTCGGAAAGCCCGCGGCGTCGCTCGGCCGTGCGCCCGTTTTGAGCGCGCTGTGATTGCGCGTCGCGGTTTTGGTGTCGGGATACCACGGGCAATTGACCATGACGATTTTCTCGACCCGTGCGGCAAACGCGGCGGCAAGCTCGATGCAGATGACCGCGCCGCCGGATTCGCCAAGAAAATTGGCGTTGCGAATGCCCAGCGAATCGAGCACCTCCAGCACGTACTGGGCGTAATCCGCAATCGTGGGCTGCACGAATATATGGTCCGACATGCCGTGGCTCGGATAGTCGATTGCGATGACGCGCAACTCCGGCGCCAGCACTGCCATGAGCTCGAGGTACATGGCCGACGATTGCTGGTTCATGTGCAGCAGGACAACTGGCTTGCCCTTGCCGGCGGCACGGTAATGGATATAGCCGATGCTCGTTTTCGCGAGGCCGCGTTCGATGTTCATGCCTGATTCCATCTGGAGATTTGGCGAAATTGAGCAAACATTCTCGCATGAAAATTGCCTCGCTGGCCGCCGTGCTGTCCACGAATTGCCGTAAAATGGCCGTTCTCCCAGGAGGAACTCATGACCACTGCCGAACTCTCGCGCTACGCCATCGACGTCAGCGATATCGAATATCTGCGGCACGGCGACAAGCCGCTGCTCGCGCGCGTATACAAGCCGCGCGGCACCGGACCGTTTCCCATCGTCATCGATCTGCACGGCGGCGCATGGTGCAAGAAAGACCGCACGAGTGATGCCGGCACCGACGAGCCGCTCGCGAAGAGCGGCGTCGTGGTAGTCGCGCTCGACTTCCGCATGCCGCCGGAGGCCAAGTATCCGGCGTCGCTGGCCGACATCAATTACGCGATCCGCTGGTGCAAATCCCGCGCCGCCGAATGGAATGCGCGCGCCGACCGTGTCGGCATACTGGGCGTGTCGAGTGGCGGCCATCACGCCATGCTCGCGGCAATGCGGCCGGCGGATCCGCGCTATACGGCAATCAAACTGGCCGGCAACGACAAGCTCGATGCGTCGGTGCGCTGCGCCGTGATGTGCTGGCCGGTGATCGATCCGCTGGGCCGCTATCAGTATGCGAAATCGCTGCTGCCGAATACCGATCCGAAGATGACGAAAACGGCGGAAGAGTGGATCTCCTGCCACGACAAATACTGGACGGACGAGGCGGAGATGACGGAAGGCAATCCGACGCTGCTGCTTGAGCGCGGTGAAAAAGTCCAGATGCCGCCGGTCCTGTATCTGCAGGGCACCGCCGACATCGCGCACCCCAAGCCCAACCGCGACCAGTTCATTGCAAGCTACCGCAAGGCAGGTGGCCGCGTCGATCTGCATCTCTTTGAAGGCGTCGGCGAGGCGTTCATCACCAACGACCCGACCTCGCAGGCGGCGTGCGACGCGATCGACAAGATCGTCGAATTCGTGCACCGCGAAATGGACTAGTTACTCCGCTTTCAAGCCGGCGGCCTTGACGATCTTGCCGAGTTTATCGAATTCGGCGCGGACGAATTTGTTGAATTCTTCCGGGGTCGATGGCCGCGCGACCGCCCCGCGCAAGTCGAAGCGCTCCTTGACGTCGGGCAGCGCCAGGATGCGCGCGACTTCCATCGAGATCTGCCTGATGATCTGACGCGGCGTCGGCGCGGGCGCAAAGAGTCCGTACCAGGTATCGAATTCAAAACCCGGCACTCCCGCTTCGGCAATCGTCGGCACGTCCGGCAGCGCGGGCGAGCGGGTAGCAGTCGATACGCCGAGCGCGAGCAGGCGCTTGTCCCTGATTAGAGGCAGACCGACGCCGATGGGTGAGAAGACAAAATTGATGCGGCCGGCGAGCGAGTCGGTCAGTGCTTCTGGTCCGCCTTTGTAGGCGACGTGCACGACACTGATGTCCGCGGCGAGGCGGAACTGCTCGCCGTTGATGTGCATGCCGCTGCCCACACCGGCGGAGCCGAAGGTGAGCTGCCCGGGCTTTTGCTTTGCGAGTGCGATCAATTCCTTGACGCTCTTGACGCCCTGGCCGGGCGGCACCACGAGCACGTTGGGCACGCCTGACACTTGCGAGATGCCGGTCAGGTCGCGCAGCGTGTCGTAGGGCAGGTTGGTATAGATGGCCGGCGTGATGGCGTGCGCCATCGAGTTCATGTAGATCGTATAGCCGTCGGGAGATGCCGCTGCGACCAGTTTGGTCGCAAGCACGCCGCCGGCACCCGGGCGATTGTCGACTACCACCTGCTGCGCCCATTTTTCCGCCATTTTCTGGCCAACGATGCGAGCGAAGAAATCGGTTTCGCTGCCCGCCGTAAACGCGACGATCATGCGCACCGGTCGGGTGGGAAAGGCTTCTGCGGCGTGCGCGCAGCCGCACACGACGGCGAATCCCGCAGCCAATGCGGCATTTGCGTAGTTCATGACTCCTCCTGTGGATTGCAGCCTCCGGTCTGCGCCTGTCCGTTGGCGGACGCAGTCGCTTGCCGGTATGATTGAAATTATATCGGGTTCAGTTTGCCGCGTTCGAGGAGGTGATTGTGTCTTTATCCATCCGCCGTTTGTCTGCCGCCTGCGGCGCGGAAGTTTCCGGCACGGATTTCAAGCGGCCGCTGGGCGCTGACCGCGTGCAGGAACTCGCCCGTGCGCTCGGCACGCATGGCATCCTGTTGTTCCGCAATGCCGGCATCAATCCTGTTGAACATATCGAATTCAGCCGCCAGTTCGGGCCGCTCGAAGCGCATGTCGTCGGCGATTTCAATCTGCCGGGCCATCCCGAAGTCTTCGTCGTGTCCAATGTCAAGGAAGAGGGCAAGATCAAGGGCGCGGTCTATGCCGGGCAATACTGGCATTCCGATCTTTCGTACATGAAGAAGCCGTCGCTAGGCTCGCTGCTGCTATGCCACGAGATGCCGGCGATCGGCGGCGACACGATGTGGGCGAACATGTATCTCGCGTACGATTCGCTGTCCGAGACTTTGAAGAAATTCATCGGCGGACTGAAGGCCGTGCACGACTACAGTCACGCCTACGACACCTATTTCGCGCATCTGAAGGAGCGTCCGCCGCTGACTGCCGAGCAGCGCGCGAAGACGCCGCCGGTCGAGCAGCCCATGGTGCGCACGCACCCGGAGACCGGCCGCAAGGCGCTCTACGTGAATCCCGGATTTACCACCGGCATCGTCGGCATGCCTAAAGAAGAAAGCGCGCCGATACTCGAATTCCTGTTCCGCCATTCGACGCGGCCCGAATTCATCTACCGCCACCACTGGAACGTGCACGACATGATCTTCTGGGACAATCGTTGCACCATGCACTATGCGCTCGCCGACTACGATTTTTCCGTGCGTCGGCACATGCATCGCACGACGGTGGCCGGCGACGCGCCTTATTGATCGCACGCTGCGCCGGCGGCTAGTCGAGCCGTATGTTTGCGGCTTTGATGATCCGGGCCCAGCGCGCCGATTCCTGCGCCATGTAGCGGCGCAGTTCGTCGGGCGTGCTGGGTGACGGATCGGCGCCCTGGCTGGCGAAATAGTCGTTCAATTCCGGCGCGCCAACGACCTTTACGATTTCCGCATTGAGTTGCGTGAGTATCGGCCGCGGCGTGCGCACTGGCGTGAAGATTCCGTACCAGGTCGTGTATTCGTAACCGGGCACGCCGCTTTCGGCGATGGTCGGAATGTTCGGCAGCGACGGCGACCTTTTAGCGCTGCCCACGCCGAGCGCATTGAGGCGGCCGGCCTTGATGTGTGGCAGCACCGACGGCACACTGCTGAACGCCATGTGGATTTGGCCGCCGATCAGGTCCACGATCGCCGGGCCGCCGCCTTTATAGGGCACGTGGACAATGTCCACCCCGGCCAGCCCTTTGAGCATTTCCGTGCCGAGGTGATTGGGCGTGCCGACGCCGCTCGATCCCGCGCTCAGGTAGCCGGGTTTGGCTTTTGCCAGCGCGATCAACTCGCGGACATTTTTGACGGGCAGCTGCGGATTCGTGACGAGCAGCTGCGGCACGATCACGACCATGCTGACCGGCGCGAAATCCCGCACCGGATCGTATGACAATTTTGACGACAGCAGCGGGTTGGTCACCATGCCCGCCGACGTTCCAAGCATGATGGTGTAACCGTCGGCGGCTGATTGCTTGGTGATCATCGTGCCCATGATGCCGCCGGCACCGCCGCGGTTGTCGACCACTACGAGCTGGCCGATAGATTCGCCTAGTTTCTGCGCGAGCGCGCGCCCAACCAGATCGGTGTTGCCGCCGGGCGGATAGGTAATGACCATACGGATCGGTTTGGTCGGGTAAGGCTGGGCACCAACGGGCATCGCGCAGAAAAGCATGGTAGCGGTGAGGCCGCAAGCGAGGCGTTTGAGCATTGGACACTGAAAGCGCGGCTTCATGGTGCGGGCCGGCGGGGATCGTCGAAAAATTCGCGCATCAGAAAATCCTCCAGCCCGGCATTGTCCCGCGCGCGCGCCGACAGCATGAGGCTGCGGCCGAGGCGTTGTGATTCCCATAAAAAATCCTCCTGCTCGTATTCACGGATGATGGCAATCATTTTGCGCACGATCGCAATGCGCGTGTCGGCGTTGTTGCCTTTTTTTACTTCGATCAGCTGCTTGGTGTTGCGGCGGATGTCGCGGTTCCAGCCGAAGAACATGAACTCGGCGTCGATGTAGCCGACGCGGACGAGCTGAAACACGCCGCCGCCCTGCGCGGGATCATAACCGAAGGTCTGCTTGCGCTGGGTGCCGAGATTGGCGGCAGCAATGCGATCACTGCGCGCCTTGTCGGTTTCCGCCGGTGGAGCGTCGATCGCACTGCCGGTTGATGGCGGCGCTGCCGAATCGCCGCGCGCGCGCCGTCGCGCCTCGATATAAGCGG
>JBDSSV010000395.1:0-5552 GCA_039928535.1 Burkholderiales bacterium | reverse complement strand
ACCACGCGCAATGCGTCGGCGACGGCGGCCGTGGCTTCGCAGATGTGCCGGCCGAAGACATCATCGCGTTCCAGTTCAGCGATGTGCCGGCGGGGCCGCTTGCGACCAGCGGTGCTGCCCTCGACCGCCTGCCGCCGGGCCAGGGCGTAGTGCGCTGGCGCGAAGTGCTGCAGCTCTTGATGGAAAAAGGCTACGGCCGCTATCTCAATTATGAAGCGCCGAATCCCGCGCTTTGGGCGCGTCCGCCCGCAGAGGTCGCGCGCGAAGGCGCCACCGCAATCAGAGCACTGCTGGCCGATGCCGAACGCGCCTGACCGATACGCACCTGCGAGGTTGGTGTGTTCAATGAAGGGCGCGCGCCGCGTTTTGGCAATCTGCCTTTGGCTGTGGGGCGCCGCGGCGCTCGCCCAAACCCCGCGCGGCGAAGACGATTATCCCAACCGGCCCGTGCGCTTCCTGATTCCGTTTGCCGCGGCGGGCAGCAACGATGTCGTCGCGCGCATCCTTGCGCATCAACTGACCGAAATGTGGAAGCAGCAGGTCGTCGCGGACAATCGCGCCGGCGCCAACGGCATCATCGGAATAGATATGGTCGCCAAGGCGCCGCCCGACGGCTATACGCTGCTGATCGCATCGACGACGTTCACGATGAATCCAAGTTTGTACAAGCTGCCGTTCGATCCGGTCAAAGATTTCGCGCCGGTCTCGCTGATTGCAGAAGGCCCGTTGATGCTGTGCTCCCATCCGGGATTCGCGGCGCGCACGGTCGAGCAATTGATTGCGCTGGCGAAAGCGAAGCCCGGTCAATTGCAGTACGCGTCGTCAGGGCTGGGCGGCATTGCCCACTTGGCCGGTGTGCTGCTCGAAAAAATGGCCGGCATCTCGCTGCTGCACGTACCCTACAAGGGTTCGGGTGCGGGCGTGATCGACGCGGTGAGCGGGCAGGTGCCGTTAATCATGAGCAGCGTAAGTCCCGTATTGCCGTTCGTAAAGAGCGGGCGGCTGCGCGTGCTGGGCATCGGCGGGCTCAAGCGCTCGAAATTTTTGCCCGAGGTGCCGACGATAGCCGAAGCGGGCGTCCAAGGTTATGAGAGCAATATGTGGTGGGGAATCATGGTGCCGGCGCGCACGCCAAAACCGGTATTGCAGAAACTCAACGCCGATATCCGCCGCGCGATCCGGTCAGGCGACGTGCCGCAACGTCTGGCCGATCTGGGTATGGAGGTGCGCGTCTCGGCGCCCGAGGAATTCGCGAAGATCGTGGCGTCCGACACCGGCAAGTGGGCGGGTATCATCAAGGCCGCGAAGCTCGACGCGGGCGGTCTTCAGTAGTTTTCCTGACCCGCGTGCGCCGTGCCGGGAATTTTCGCGTCGTAGCCCGGCGCGTAATTGCGGTTGGTTTGCGTCGGATTGCGGTTCACCAGCGGCCGCGCGTAGAGCGGATGCGTCATGCTGCGCACTTCGTGCTCGAGCGTGAACAGCACTTTGCCGCTGGCCGGTTCGACGATGTCCTGAAAGCGGTATTGGTACTGGTCGCTTTCTTCCGTGATGAGACCCTTCTCGAGCAGCCACGCGTGCGGTCCTGAAAAATCGGCCAGATAGATCTGGAGGTGATGGCCATCGTACGTCGGATTGGCGTCGGCGGTTTCGCGAAAGTGCAGGTATTGCGCTTTGCCGACCATGACGCGTGCGTAACTTCCCGCGGCGTCGTTCTCGACGGTGGCGGCGGTTCTCAACACGCGTTTATAAAATTCCGCGATGCCGGCGGCGACGCCGGCGGGTACTTCGAACTCGACGTACGGCATGCCGAGCTGGATGTGGCCGAAGCGCTGTTCGTCCGGAGCAAAGCAGCGGATGCGGTTGCCCCACGGGCACGTCGCCTCGACGTACGCTTCGTGCGCGGTAAACTTGAATTTGGTGTGCGCGAGCCGGTCCTTGACCAGCGCGAGCCTCTTCAGCAGCGCCGCGCGATCCGGCATTACGAGACCGATGTGCCCGCGCAGCACCTGCGGTTTTTGCGTCGTCGGCAAATGGAACTGGCTGCGGCCGACGTTCATCCACATATTCTCGAGGCCGGTCATGATGTAGGGGTCGCGCGTCAATCCCAGGCCCGTGACGTAAAAAAGCGTCGCGAGCTGCTGATCGGGCACTGTCACATTGATGTGCTCAAGCCCGACGACGTTGCCGAGGTCTTCGGCCGCGCGATTAAAATTTTTTGCCATGCCTGCCTCCGTGATGCTGCCGTTTGCGCCAGTTTACCAACGCGGCACGCGCGCTGTCAGTTTTTCACCGCGAGCGCGAAGGTGAACATGGATACGACGCCGATCGCTGCCAGCGTCCAGATCATCGCGTCGTAGCCGCCCGCCGCGGACCAGATGACCGCGCCAAACAGCGGTCCGAGCGAGCGTGACGCGAGCACGGGTGCCGCCAGCGCGCCGTTCACGGCGCCATAGCGGCTGCTGCCGAAAAGCTCGGCCGGAATCATGCCGCGCGCAATGGTCATGATGCCGTTGCTCGCGCCGTACATGATGATGAAGGCCAGTACCAGGGGCCACTGCAGTCCCGCCAGGCCCAGCACGCACAACGCGGCCGGCAGCAGCAGGAACGCGCAGAACGCGACCTGCGTGGCGCGAAAGCGGGCGCCTATTGTGTATTCGGCGATGCGTCCGGCGACCTGCATGGGGCCGACGAGGGCGGCGATCCAGACCGCGTCGGCCAGCGCGAAACCGCGCTCGCTCAGGAGCGGAATCAGATGGATCGAAATAGCCGAGAAGCCGAGCATGTTCGCGGTGAATGCGGCGGCGAGCAGCAGGAATTTCCGCGTCAGCACGATCTCGCGCATGCGCGGAACATCGCTTGCCGGCCCTACCGTTGCAGCAGTCGCGCTGCGGACGGGTGCGCCGGTCTTCGGCAGCAGCCAGAAGTGCAAAGGCGCGCACACGATGAGATTCAATGCTGCAAGTGCGAGCAGTGCATGCTGCCAGCCGAACGCAGCGATCAGCGCCTGCGTGAGCGGCCAGAACACGGTGCTCGCGAAGCCGCCGGCGAGCGTAAGCACTGTGATGCCCTTGCGCGTGTCCGCGCCAAAGCATGCCGTGATGACCGTGAATGCCGGTTCGTATAAAACCGCGCCCATCGCGATGCCGAGCCCTATCCAGACCAGGTAAAACGCGGGCAGGGTGGTCGTTTGACTCAAGACCAAGAGCATCGCCGCGGCGAGGATCGAGCCGCCGCCCATCACGAAGCGGCCGCCGTAACGATCGATCAGCATGCCGACCGGAAAAGCTGCGAGCCCGCTGCACACCATGCTGAGAGAGAATGCGCCGACGATGGCGTCGCGGCTCCATGCCAGCTCGTGCTCGATCGGCGCGATCAGCACCGAGATCGCGTAAAAGAGCGAGCCCCACGAAATGATTTGCGTGACCGACAGCGCCCAGACGACGGACCACGGCGGACGCGGCATGTCGTGGATGTCCGCCATAATTTCTACCTAAGACCTAAAAACATAGGGCACAGAGGGCACAGAGGGAAGCCAGACCAGAACCATCCGTGGATTTTTGGTCTTTCGTATTTCTCTGGGTTCTCTGTGTCCTCTGTGGCAGATGGGTCTAAGTCGTGATCTCCGCGCGTCCGTTGTTGAGCACCGTCACGTTGCGTGCGGGCACGGTCGAGCGGAAGGACACGATGTTGCCATTGCGCCACATTTCCGTGCGGATCGTTTCCCCGGGATAGACCGGGGAGGAGAAGCGGCCCTCCATGCTCTTGAAGCGCTTCGCGTCGTACGCGCAGAAAGCCTTGAGCAGCGCGTGCGCCGCGACGCTGAACGTCGCGCGGCCGTGCAGTATCGGCATTTTGAATCCGGCCTTGGCCGCGTACGCCGGATCGGCGTGCAGCGGATTGTAGTCGCCCGACAGGCGATAGATGAGCGCGGCCTGCGGCAGCGTCGGCAGATCGCACACGAGATCGGGCTGGGTGTCGGGTATCGGGTGCTGCGGCTTGCTTGGCCCGGTCGGGCCGCCGAAGCCGCCGTCGGCGCGGCAGAACGTCGTCGAGGTCAGCGTGCATAGAACGTCGCCGCTCTGTTTGTCGCGCACGGTGCATTCGGTCAGCACCAGCGCGCCCTTGTCCTTGCCTTTGTCGAGCACACTGACCACTTTGGTCTGGCCGACGATCGCGCCTTCGACCGGCAGCGGCTTGTGTATCGTGAAACCCTGCTCGCCATGCACGACGTGGCTGCGTGTAATGCCGGTATCGCCCTGCGCGTGCCACGGCCCGGGATAGCCGAGGATGATCGCCATCGACGGCAGGGCAACTAGATTAGGCTCGTACACATATTTGAGCTGGTCGGCATCGCAGGGGTCGCCGCCGAGTCCGACGCCGAGCGCATACAATATGGTGTCGCGTTTATTCAGCTGCTGCTCGACTTCGGGGACTTTCCAGTTGATCAGTGTGTCGTAGTTGATCGTCATACTTTCCCGCTCCTGGTTGTGCGTTACGTTGTTCTTTTTGTAAAGGTTGCAGACTGGAAATCTCACGTGCGTGCGACGGATTCCACGGTGCAAATTCGACTTATACTAGCACATCGGAATTCGCGTTTTTTTGTGCAAGGAGATTGAAATGCGCTACTCGATGATCATAGACGACGGCGTGGTCAAGACGCTCAACCTCGAAGCGCCCGGCAAATTCCAAGTGAGCGGCGCGGACAAGATGCTGGCGCAACTGTAAGCGGCGGCTTTCCCGCACGACCAATACATTTTCGCGGGAGAAACCATGCTCGACGTACTGGTAGCCTTGGCACTGACCTCAGCGGTATTCACGCAAAACGGCGCAATTCCGAAGCAGTACACGTGTGAGGGCGCGGAAATTTCCGTGCCGCTTGCGTGGCAGAACCTGCCGGCGGCAACCAAAAGTCTGGCGCTGATTGTCGACGATCCCGACGCGCCCGACCCGGCGGCGCCGCAGCTTACATGGGTGCATTGGGTGATGTACAACATCCCGCCGAATATCAATGGCATTAAGGAAGGCATCAAGGCCGGCGCCCTGCCGAAAGGAACGCGCGAGGGGCTCAATGACTGGAAACGCACCGGTTGGGGCGGGCCCTGTCCGCCGATCGGGCGTCATCGCTATTTTCACAAGCTCTACGCGCTCGATGTCGTGCTGCCCGATTTGAACAAGCCCACCAAGGCGCAGTTGGAAAAAGCCATGCAGGGACATATCATCGAGAAGTTCGAATTAATCGGCACTTATCAGAAAGAGTAGGCATGACAGCAGCAGTTACGGGAGACCCAGAAAAAAAGGCGGGCAAGTCCACACATCCGCTGGCGGACCGCAAGCGCTTCAAGGTCTGGAACAAGGACAAGCTGCGGTTGACCGACGTCGATCATCAGCATCACGTCAACAACGCGATTTTCGCCGTTTTATATACGAGCGTGCGTGCAGATTTTCTGCTTCAGTACGTGCGTCCGCTGGTGGCGAAGACGGACATGTTTGCGATGGTCAAGATCACCATCGAGTATCTGGCGGAAATGCACTATCCGGGCGAGGTCGAAACC
>JBDSSV010000394.1:0-3787 GCA_039928535.1 Burkholderiales bacterium | reverse complement strand
GTTGGTGCGCAGCCAAGCTACAGTCGATGATGTTTCTTACATGCGGGCAATGATTCCGCATCATTCGATAGCACTCTTGACGAGTGAACGCGCCAACATTGCTGACCCGCGTGTGCGCAAACTTGCCGATGGCATCATCGCCGCTCAGCGCAAGGAAATCGGCGAAATGAAGGCCTATATTCAGGATCTGGAAGCCAAGAAATAGTCCGCCGACCCCGCCTGGGCGCTGAAGCCACCTGCGCTGGCCACCGAAATATTATGTCCAAGCACAAAGATCACCGAAGGTGAGGGCGCAAGCCTGCGCTATCACCTCGCGTCCGCGCTGCAATACGCGAGTGCGCCACGCGTTGTCCGCCGGACAAAATGTTGCGAACAGCGCCTGTTTCGCCGGATGGCTCGGCCCGGCGCCCTGGTGATGCCAATAATTTTCCGCGCGCAATGCGGCCACCACGCGCACGCTGTTGAAAGTCCCGAACTCCTGGCCGGCAAAATGTACCGCCGCCCGCGGAAACAGGCTGTAATACATGTCGTGCTGGGCGCCGCGGACGCGATAGGCAAAGCCCGCGTTGTCCTGCAACCGCACGCGATTGCCGAACAGCGCGTGCATGGTTTGACTGACGTCGCGTCGATCCGGCGCGGCATCTACGAGCAGCGTGTCCTCGCCGTAAGGGCCGAGCCCTGTGTGCACGTCGATCGCGACTATCCATTGCGCGCGCGCCAGTTTTTCCTGCAGATAATCCCGGTACGCCGCGTAACCAGGCTCCGGCGTCGTGCCCGCGTAGAAGAGGCCGCGCGAGTTCACGTGTTGTCCGGCCGATACGGCCTGCAGCATGCGCGGAAAGCCGTGGCGCAATACCAGCCACGCGCTGCGCGCATAAAAAGGCGCAAGACCGGGCGCTGAGCGCGGATTCAGCAGCGCGTCGAGCGGCGCGTAGTCGAGTCCGGCGTCGCCGGTGTCTTCGCCCGCTGCGCCGAAATTCCGGTTCAGGTCGACGTTGTTTTCGTTGGCCCGGCGCAACCATGCAAATCCGTACGGGTTCAGCACGTGCACGAGCGCGATCGCCGCGTCGGGAGGCAAGGCCGGCAGGCCGTCGGCCAACCATTGCAGCTGGATCGCCGAGCCGGCATAACCTTCGACGCCGTGGATGCCGGATGAATGAACGAACACGCGCCGCGGTTGCGGCGCGCCGAACCAGCCGATGTCGATGGCGAGTTCTTCGCCGCTGGGCCCTACCGCGGCCAAGCGCAGGCTGTCGAGTCGTCCATGCCGCTGCGCGACGCCCGCACGAAAGCGGCGCTGCGCGGCGGCGAAATCGGCAGAGAAGTGCTGCTCGACGCCGGCGGATTCTGCGAGCGGCAAATCGGCTAGCGCTCGATGACCTGTCCCAGCTCCGCCTGACGCATTGTTTGCAGATTGCCGACCCGGTCCCAATAGACGTACAGGTCGGTGCCGGCGACGGCCACTGGCTTGCTGGTCGCGATCACCATGTGACCGCTGGTGTCCGAAATAACGTATTGTTTGCTGACGCCGGCGCAAGCCGACACCGTCACAGCCAGTGCCGCCAACAACAGAGTTGAAATCAATCGCTGCATTTTCGTCTCCTTGATTGAAGAATTGCCGGTTGCTGACAGACTGCACCACGGAACTGCCGGTGCAGACTGGCTTTGTAGCTCAAATCGTCAGCCGGGTGCGTACGATAGCACACGCACCGGCGCCTGCTGGAACCGCGCAAGACTCTGATTGCGGTGTGAAAAGCCGCGCGCCGGATGGGCGAGGGCGTGCCGGCACCGCGTATAATTCCCGCGTGCCGTCTACCCGTCGATCGCTTCTGCTGCTGGGCCTGGCTGTCGTACTCGGCAGCGCATGGTTCGCGCCCCTCGACACGAGCGCATCGCGCTACGCCGAAGACGGTCTCAAGCGCGCGCTCGTGAGTTTTGCTACGGCGCGTACGCTCAACGCGGTGATCTCGGTGGTGCAGGGCACGCAGGTCGCGGTGCAGCCGGGCGGCGTGGGCGTGACTTTCACCCCCGGGCAGGCGCTCGATCCCATCAACGATCTGGTCGAGCAGTTCGCGCTGCTGATGTTGGCAGCCAGCGTTTCGTTCGGTGTGCAACTGGCGCTGATCAAGTTTGGCGCATTCTGGGCCGTGTCGCTCGCGCTGACGATCGTCGCCTGCCTCTGGGCGTGGCTGGCGTGGCGCCGGCGGCCGGCGCGCGAGTGGCTCACGCGCTTCCTGCTGGCGCTGCTGTTCGTGCGGTTTGCGATGCCGCTCGTCGCGCTGGGCAGCGAAGCCGCATTTCGCCTGTTTCTGGCTGACGATTATGCCGCGGGTCAGGCGCGCATAGAGTTCTCCGCGACCGAAATCGCGAACCTGTCCGCGGCGGCGTCGGAGCCCGCGGCAGGCGAGACCATGAGCGACAAGGTCAAGCGCTGGTGGTCCCAGAATACGGACTTCAAGAAGCGCTTCGATGATCTGAAAAACGTGGCCGGCCGCACGATAGAGCACATCATCAAGCTGATAGTCGTTTTCGTGCTGCAGACGCTGGTGCTGCCGCTGCTGCTGTTATGGATGCTGCTGCGGCTCGTCAGCTACGCCGGCGCGACGGCGCGCCGGCAACATTGAAGCAGCGGTTTTTGTAACTCAATGTAAGAGTCATCCGCGCGCTGAACTTTGCCCGCAGCGGCGGTCTGAACATCACTATCATCCTGCCGGCGTGATCATGTATCGCGGAATTTTTCTCTGTCTGCTCGTACTGTGCGCCAATTGCGCTGCGGATGCGGCCGATCTCTACACCGAGATCAACCGCGTGCGCGCGGGCGACGGCCGGTGCCTTATGCCAGCGGATTTGCCACCGCTGCAACCGAACGCCGCCCTCGAGCGTGCCGCCCGCAATATGGCGCGCGGCGATGCGTTACAGCGCAGCCTGGATGCGGCCGGCTACCGCCCCACGCATTCGAGTTACGTTACCGTCAAAGGGGACGACGTCGGCACGCGGACCCAGGAAGCGCTGGCCACCGCGAGCGCCTGCCGTCAGCTGCAGGACGCAGCGATGAGTGACGTCGGCGTTTACGTCGACGCGCGCCAGTTGTGGATCGTGCTGGCGTCGCCGTTCGCGCCGGCCGTGCGCATGTCGGAGCCGGCTGCCGGCGATCGCGTGCTCGATCTCGTCAATCGGGCGCGCGCGACGCCGCGCTACTGCGGCGACCGCCGGTTCGAGGCGGCGCGTCCGCTGCGCTGGAACGATCTGCTGGCGCAAGCGTCGGAGCGTCACGCCGACGACATGGCGCGCAACAATTACTTTAGCCACAACGGCCGCGACGGTTCAAACCCGGGTCAGCGCGTCGAGCGCGCGGGCTACCGCTATCGCGCGACGGGTGAGAACATCGCCGCCGGCACGCAGATGCAGGCCGAGGACGCGGTGGCGGGCTGGATCAAAAGCCCCGGCCATTGCGCCAATCTGATGAATCCGGGGTTCACCGAGATGGGCGCCGCATTCGCGGTCGATCGCCGCAGCGACATGGGGATCTACTGGGCGCAGTCGTTCGGCGCGCCGCGGTAAAGCGTTGCTCGCGTACGGAGCAACTGCGCCGCTGCCGGCACGCACGGCCGTTAAAACCGCTTATCATCGCGCTTCGAATTAAAAACGGCGGGGAGACGCGGCAATGGAGCTCAAGGGTTGTGCGGCAATCGTCACGGGCGGCAGCGGCGGACTCGGGCAGCGCATCTGCCATGCGCTGGCGCTGCAGGGCGTCAACATCGTGGTGAATTATGCGGAGTCGGCGGCG
>JBDSSV010000393.1:0-5306 GCA_039928535.1 Burkholderiales bacterium | reverse complement strand
GAGCGTCTTTTCCCAGTCCTTGGCCTCAATGGCCTTGTGCGCAGCGATGAAGTTCGCGTCCGACGCCACGCCGAACGACGGCGGGCCGCCTGCGTCCGCGAACGCGGTGAAGGCCGTCAGCGTCATGACTAACAATGCGCCAAGCGCATGAAATAATCTTGTCACGATTCCCCCCCTTAGTTTGTAGCTGCGTAATAAACAATCGCGGCCGCGTTTTTATTCCCGCTCAATCGGCTTTAGCGCCCGACTCCCTGACGGCCTTGCCGAAACGCGCAGTCTCCTCACGTATCAGCTTGCCAAATTCCTCCGGCGTGCCGCCGAGCGGATCGACGCCCATATCCAGCAGTTTTTTGGTCATTTCCGGATCGCGCAGGATGTGCGTCACTGCCAACGCCATTTTGTTGACCTCCGCTTTCGGCATGCCGGCCGGCGCGACAATGCCGGTCCAGTTGCCCATCACGAATTCCTTATAGCCCTGCTCGATGAACGTCGGCACGTCGGGAATGAACGGATGGCGCTTCTCCGTCATCGAACCGATCACGCGCAGCCTGCCGTTTTTGGTGAACGGCAGCAGTTCCGGAATGGCATTCACCATCACGTGCGCCTGTCCCGAAATCAGCTCGGGCACCGCGGGGCCGACGCCCTTGTACGGCACATGCGTCGCATCTATTTTGGCGGCGACCTTGAACATCTCCATCGACAGATGGCTGATTACGCCCACGCCGCCCGACGCGTAGATAAGGCGGTTTTTTTTCGCCCAGTCGACGAGCTCGGCGACGTTCTTCGCGGGAATGCCCGCATGAATCACCATGATGAGAGGCGAAACGCCGAGCACGACGACCGGCGTAAGGTCGCGCGCAAGGCTGTAGTTCAGCTTTGAATACAGCGTCTGCGAAATCGCGTGCGCCGTGCTGATGTTCATGATGGTGTAGCCGTCGGGAGTCGAGTGCGCGACGAGATCGGCGCCGACATTGCCCCCCGCGCCCGGACGGTTATCGACAATGACGGGTTCGCCCCATTTTTCGTTGAGCTTCTGCCCGACGATGCGCGCGAGAATATCGTTGATGCCGCCCGGCGCGAAGGCGACGACGTAGCGGATCGGCCGCACCGGATAGTCAGCGGCGTTCGCCAACGCGGTCGCCGACACCAGCACTGCACCCATAAATTTACACAGTCGGCTTATCGCCATAGCATTCTCCTTCATCCAAAAGCTCGATCTTACGCCCGAATTTGCGGCACGGATTGACTTCCGGTTGCAGCCTCGCAATACTCCCCGCCACGACGTTTTCTTTCTGTCGCCATTCCAAAAAAAGGGAAATATGAAACGGACATTCATCGCGCTGGCGGCTGCCGCCTGCGCCAATGCTCTCGTCAGCCTGCCCGCCGCCGCGCAAAAAGCGCCGGAAGTAACGCTCACCCGCTTCGACTGCGGCACCGGCCAGGCGCCCACCGAGGTCAACCAGCGCTTTTCCGATTCCTATGCCTACGGCGACCTGAAGGTTCAGTTCGTATACAGCTGCTACCTCATCAAGCACGACAACGAGTACATGATCTGGGATACCGGCCAGCCGATGAACTCGGCACCCGTGGCGCCCAAAGTGAGCGTGGTCGATCAGCTGGCGAAGCTGAACCTGAAACCCGACCAGATCAAATACGTCGGCATCAGCCACTACCACGGCGATCATACCGGCCAGGTCGCGTCGTTTCCAAAAGCGACTCTGTTCATCGGCAAAGGCGATTGGGATGCGCTGACTGCTCCCAAGCCGCCGGCCGGCGTCAACCCGGAGCCGTTCACGAACTGGATCAAGGGGGGCGGCAACGTCGAGCCCCTGCCGAACGACAAAGACGTGTTCGGCGACGGCAGCGTCATCGTTCTGAGCACGCCGGGCCACACGCCAGGCCATCACAGTCTACTGGTCAAGCTGCCGCAGACGGGCGCCGTGATATTGAGCGGCGATTTCGCGCATTTTCATGAGAATTATCAAACCAACGGCGTACCCTGGTTCAACTTCGATCGCGCCCAGAGTCTGGCATCGATCGATCGCGTTAAGAAAATTGCCACCAACCTGCGCGCCACGGTCATCCTGCAGCACGACGCGCGCGACGTCGGCAAACTGCCGGCATTCCCCGCCTCCGCCAAATAGTTCGCAGGCAGCAGGCATAAAGACAGAGGGTGCCGCGGCGCCCTCTTTTCTTTAATCGGCCTTGGCGCCCGACTTGCGCACCACTTCGCCCCACTTCGTAATATCTGCCTTGATGATGGCGGCGAACTGCTCCGGCGTATCGCTCACCGGCTCCGCGCCTTGCGCCAGGAGCAGTTGCTGCACCTCGGGCATTGTGATTGCGCGTACGATTTCATGGTTCAGGCGCATGACGATCTCGCGCGGCGTGCCGGCCGGCGCGAGTACGCCGTACCACGCGACCGCTTCATAGCCGCGCAGGCCCGATTCCGCGACAGTCGGAAACTCCGGCGCGGCGGGCGTATGTTTGGCGCTCGTCACCGCGAGCCCGCGCAACTTGCCGGCCTTCACATGCGGCAGCGACGACACGACAGTTGCGAACGACAATGCCACTTCGCCGCCGAGCAGTGCCGGCATCGCCTGCCCGCCGCCTTTATACGGCACGTGTATGAGGTCGATGCCTGCCATGCTGGTGAACAATGCGCCGGACAGATACAACGCACTGCCGGACGAAGCGTACGTGAGCTGACCGGGGTTCTTTTTCGCCAACGCTATCAATTCGCGAACATTGCGCGCCGGCACTGACGGATGCGCGACGATCAGATTAGGCAACAGCGCCGTGCGCGTCACGGGCGCGAAATCCTTGAGCGGATCGTACGCAAGCTTGGGATACAGACTTGCATTAATCGCATGCGTGCCCGTCGTGCCCATGACCAGCGTGTAGCCATCGGGCGCGGCCTTCGCGGCTACTTCCGACCCGACGATACCGCCTGCGCCGCCGCGGTTTTCGGCGACGACTTGCCGGCCAAACTGGTCGGTGAGCTTCTGCGCGACGATGCGTGTCACGAGGTCAGTCGCGCCGCCCGGCGGAAACGGCACGACGATACGAATCGTCTTGCTCGGATAGTCCTGCGCGGTTGCGATAGTCGTGGCGAACAATGCAGCTACGAGTGAAAATTTACAGCGGGCAGTCACATGGTAGGATTCTTGCATACGGTCATATTAGCGAAAGATCGTTAATGGCGGACAGGAAAATGCGCTTGTTTCAATATATTTTTGACACGGCGTTCGTGGCGTTGCTCGTTATCGGTGCGACACATGCACCGGCCCAAGGCTACCCGGCCAAAACGATACGCATCATCGTTCCCTATCCCCCAGGGGGCGGCACGGATTTAGCAGCGCGCTTGATCGCGCAGAAGCTGACCGCAAGCATGGGCCGCTCGGTGATCGTCGAAAACCGCGCCGGCGCGAATGGCAACATCGGCACGGATGCCATGGCCAAGGCGGCGCCTGACGGCTACACCATCGGCATGGCAACGCCGGGCCCCGTGACCGCCGGAAAAACTCTGTATCCGAACCTGCCGTACGACCCGGAGCGCGACCTCGCGCCGGTGATACTCGTGAACGCCAGCCCCAACGTACTCGCGGTGCATCCGTCGGTGCCCGCGCGCGCGGTGAAAGAATTGCTCGCACTCGCCAGGAACGGCAAGCTGCATGTCGCCGCCAGCACTATCGCGTCGGTGCAGCATCTGCTCGCGGAAATGCTCAACCACGCGACCGGCGTGCGCATGGACGTCATTACGTACAAAGGCGGCGCGCAGGCCGCCACCGATGTCGCCGGCGGGCAGGTCGAAGTGTTGTGGAGCGTACTGCCGGCGGCGCTGCCTTTCATACAGAGCAACAAATTGCGCGTGCTCGCCGTCGCCAGCGAGAAGCGCACCGCCCTGCTTTCCGCAGTACCGACGATGGGCGAAGCCGGCTGGCCCGCCGTGGTCGGCACCGCGTGGAACGGTGTGGTCGCGCCGGCGGGAACGCCGAAAGCCGTCATCGAAACGCTCGCCGCCGAAATCGGGCGGGGCCTTCACGTCGCGGACGTGAAAGAGCGTTTTGCCGCTTCGGGCATGGAAGCGATAGGCGGCACGCCGGAAGAATTCGGCGCGTTCATGCGTGCCGAAACCGCGCAGTGGGCTAGAGTAATCAAGGCCGCAAACATCAAGCTCGAATAGTACCGCCGGTCGCTACCGGAGCGGCTTGTCGAGCCTGATGAAATAAACGCGGTTGATGTCGATCATGTCGTTCGCGCCTGGCAGGCGCTTCGCCGCAATGCCGCCCTTGCCGTCGGGGACAATGCCGAAGTCGTCATCGTTCGATACCGCGATCATCGTATCGCTGATGACCGCGAGCCCTTCCGCCTTGTCGTGCGGATAGCCGCCGGGCAGCGCCAGCAGGTCGACCACCATTTCCTTGGTGACAGGCACGATGCCCGCTTCTATCAGTTCGGATTCGTTCAACTGTTCGAGCGTTTTGCCATTGATTGTCTTTCCATTGGGACTGTCGGCCGGATCGCCGATCTCGGTCGCCTGCGCGATGTCGATCTTGTAAATGCGCTTCAGCTTCGACGGCTTTTTGGGGTCGCCCTGGAATAGCTGGTCACGCTCCGAGGCCACGAATGTGTGGTCGGTGATCGCCGCAATTTCGCTGACTACCGCGCTGGTCGCGTCCAGCATATATGCGTATTGCTTCGATGCCCCGGTCCGCGGATCAAACAATACCAGACGATTGAGCCGCGAAGTCTTGCGTACGCCGGCGTCCGGATTGTCGACCGGATTTTGCATCAGGCCGACGAGCGTCTTCCCGTCCGGCGTGATGGCCAACCCTTCCATGCCGCGATTAGGACGCCGCAGCGCCAGCACTTTGGGCAGCGACTTAGCGCCCGGGAAAGGACCGATGCGCTCGATGATTCGCCCCTGCGGATTTAAATGGACGAGCCACGGGCCGTATTCGTCTGAAATCCAGAAGCCGCCGTCCTTGAGCGCCACGAGTCCTTCGCTGTCGAGCCCGTCGGGATCGGTGCCAAGCTCGCGCCCCTGCGTGTCGACCGCGGTTTCGCCGGTGTTGCCGTGCTGCGGATTGGGCAGGCCAGTGATTTTTTTGCCCTTGGCGTTCTTGATCTCGATGATCTTTACCAGCACCAGCCGGTCGCCCTGCAACTTGAACCGTCCGATCTGCGGCGTGAAACGCGGCAGCGGAAACACCTTCTTGTCCGGGTCGTTGCTGTCGGTATTGGGGCCGCGATCGGTGAGCAGATAGAAGTAGCCCGGGGCGCGCGGATCGGGCGCGAGCGCC